>DATMKC010000059.1:0-10814 GCA_035553555.1 Egibacteraceae bacterium
CCTCGAGATCTTCCACAACCGCCAGCGCCGCCACTCCGCGCTTGGCATGCTCACACCCATCGAATACGAGAACCGACGCCTACACGTCGTGGCATGAGAATTCCACCCCCACCGACTCCGGAGAACCGGGGGAAGCCCAACCCGTCCGGGATAGCGGGGGAACTCCAACCCGTCCGGGATAGCGGGGGAACTCCAATCCAACTCGCCCGCACCGACTCGCAAGCCGCCATCGCCGAAGGCACCCGCGCCCTCATGCTCCACCGAGGACCACTCCTGCTTGACCAGCCCTACGCCGAATGGACACACGCCGAACGCCGTCATATTGCAGAACGCCACCGACTGCTCCTCGAAGCCCTCGCTGACGCAAGCGAACAACTAGGGGACCCCTTCGGGGCGCGGCTCTACCGCACACACTCCTGACGGGAGCCGAACGCGCGTGGCGACGCCCGTGGAGCGTCGGTCGACCTGAGTCATTTGTTAGGCAGCCGGGCGGGCGACAGGGAGTGCGGCCGTCACTTCGGCGAAAGTGGCCCTTGGGTCGGCGGCAGCTTGAGCAACCTCTGGCTCGGCGGTCAACCCGGCGAGGGCAACTCGAACCAACCAAGCTACTCGCGCCGCCAGTGGTGGCGGAACCGCATTACCGATGTGTCGGCGCGCGGTGTCCAGTCTGGGACTCAGCGGGTACGAGTCCGGAAACCCTTGCAGGCGAGCCATTTCCCTGGTGCGTAAGTGTCGGCCAGTCCAATGGAATGGGCCGTTGTAGGTGACGCGTTGTGCGGGGATGGTAGGCACAGGCCGCTCGGGGTGAGCCTTGAGAAGGAACGACCAGTAACGTCCCCGGTAGCGGAACAAGCCCTCAGGGTGCCCGCGTTCGCGCGTCAACATGAGGTAGTTCTCACCAGGTGAGACTTGGCGCAGAGCCTCCGCGTGCTTCCCGCGGGGCTGCTCGTCATGCTCAGGCTCCAGCGCTCCCTCAAGATCAGCGATGGCCCACCCGGCAGACCTCTTAGGCAAGGGACGCAGCAGGTCCCAATCGACTGGTGGACCGCCTCGAACCCCAACGACGAATAGACGTCGGCGGGCTTGGGCCACACCATGCTCGCTGGCGTCCAAGATCGTATGAGAGACGGCGTACCCTGCCTGCTCGGCGTCACCGATGAATGCATCAAGCGCTGGACGATGCGTCTTGAAGCGGAGACCCGGTACGTTCTCCATGATGAAGGCCGCAGGTTGAATGCGGTCTACGGCCTCGCCATATGCCTTGACCAGTGAGCGGGCAGGATCGCTGCCGTTACGTTTGTAGTCCAACCAGAATCCGGCGTGGGACCACGGTGTACACGGGGGTCCCCCAATGAGAAGCGCCGGAGCCTGGGCTTCAGCTGCAGTGATGATGCGGGAAAGCTCGCCCGCCTCATATAGATCCGCAACGTCGATGGGCGTTGCCTGGGCTTGCTGCAGTAGCGAAAGGCCTTCTGAATCCAAGTCACAGGCGAAGCGCACGTCAAAGCCTGCCGCCCGCGCGCCAAGGTCGAGGCCCCCAACCCCGCTAAAGAGGCTGACGCAAGTAAGTTCAGTCATGGCCTGAGCTCACCAGACCGGGCCAGCCAAGTCAAGAAGCCACTCCCTGCAAGCGCCTGAGCTGGGCGACTGGACTGTCACAGGCCGCGCGAAGCTCATCCCTGAAGGCATCCGTCAGGAGTCGATCAGGGTGGCCGAGGACCAATCGAGGTCGGTCGAGCACCAGCGCCTCGAACCTCTCTGCTACGCGGCGATGGGGCCACACTCCCTCAGGTAGCCGCCAAGGCACCGCTATCGCCTTGAGCAACACAGAATTCCAGTCGAGGAGCCCCCTCCACTCGGTCAGTGACGGCTCGCCCGACTTTCCCGTCCAGTTTTCGCCTACGGCGCATTGGGCGAGCACGGCGACGCCTCCGTCCTGACCTGCCAGCTTCAAGAGGCCAACAACGTCAAGAGCGATGTCCTTCTCCCGCAAGTGATGGCGGGCAAGTCGTTGCTCGTTAGCCTCAAGATCCAGCAAAGTGGCGAGGTAACGCACCCGGTCCGGCAATGGGACAGGCCAGTCGGGTTCAGCCGGTGTCCCAAAGCGGACCGCCCGGCTGCGAAGGAGCCCCGTCATCGACGCTTCAACAATCTTCTCGAAGCGTCGCTCGTGTCCGGGCTCTAAGGACAAACCGTAACGGCGGCCGACATCCAGCAGCAAGAGGAAGGCATACGCTGGCCACGCGCGCCAGCCCTCTGACGTCACGAGGCCTTCGCTCACCTTGAAGGGGTAAGCACTGCGCAACTCGGCCCTGCGGTCATTGAGGACGGCCCAAACTTGGCGAGCGAGGTCCTCGGCTTCGTCGCCCTCCGCGAGCAGCGCTCCGCCATCCAGTCGAGGCTCATCAAGGAACTGATCGCTATCGATTCCGGCAACCCCTCCAACGCGGAACTCCTCGGCTACGTCAAAGACGGCGACGGAGTGTGCGAGAAGGCAGGCGAGTTCTACCCAGTCTGCGAGAAGATCCAGGCTGTCCGGGTCAGAACGAGGCGGCGGGATCATGCCTTGCTGTTAGGCACGCCAAGAACCTCGCGAGCTTGCGAGAGAAACAACTCGCAGCGCTCCACGGCTTGACGGACCTCTTCATCATCTCGGTAGAGCTTGAGGACCGGTAACGTTTCCTCCAGGCGGAACGAAGCCTCCCAGAGTGCGTCACTGACGCTCTCGCGCTCGCCGCCGGCTTTCCGCCAAGCTCGCTGGAACGTTGGCTCAGAGGCGCTACGCAGATAGCGCAGCGACTCGGGCGACGAGAGGATCTTCGCCCACATGGTGAGGGCGCGGGAGTCCCGCAGCACGCGCGGCGCCTCAGCCGTTCCGAAAGTCCATCGGACGAATTCGCCTAGTTGCTCGATGTGGTCACCTGGAACCGGGTCAGAGGCATCTTGAGGCGTGGCTGGCTCCGACATCCCTAGGAACTCACGGACACCACCAGCTTGGAGAGCGCGAAGTAACACGCCAAAGGACGTGGACATCTGCAGTGCGCCATCGATCTCTAGCGTCTTGGCTTGGCGTACAAGCTCATGAGCCACGTGGTGCCGTCGCACATGCGATGGATAGCTGGAGATGCGCGCTGCTATGTCCTCGTAGGTGTAGCCCTGCGTAACCAGGTGGGCAATGTAGCTAGCCTTTTCAAGCGCGGGCCACGGCAACACGCCCGCGACATGGCGAAACGCTATGTAGGACTCAACATCGGCGTGATCCCTCGAAGGCGCCACGAGGACCTCGACGGACGAAATCGCCTCGCGTACCTCAGCTGTAAGCCCGCCAGCCAGCCCGGCCCACTGAGGCTTGTTCTTTGGGGCGAGTTCCGGGTCCAAAAGCAGTTGCAGGGCCGCGAGCCGACGGTTGCCTTCCACTATGCGGAGGACACCCTCCTCCTCGACGCCCACCATCGGGTCCAAGGGCAGCCATCCCGATTTCGCGATCGACTCCGCCACCTCGAACACTTTGAACTTGTCCACCAAGATGCGGCGGAGATCGTCCTGGGAAGAACCCTCCTCCTCGTCGGTGAGACGTGGGTTCCTAGGGTCCAGTTCGGTCTGAAGCGGATCGACGGTCCGGGGCTCGAAGCCCTCCATGCCACAGTCCTCCTCGAGCCTAAGCGCACCACGGGAGGGGACTCCCGACGCCTTGCCCCCTCTGCTTATCGAACTGCGCTTGATCGGCGCGTGGGTTGGACGATATCAGTCGTGGCTAGGCCGACCTCTAGATATCCCGAGGCTGGCCGTGCGCACCAGACCTGGTAGCCCGGTGCGCACGGACAAGCATGATGGCGGCTAAGAACGTGGCGGTCAGACGTTCCCCGGCCCGTCAGCCGCTTGGTAGCCCTCTCGTCGAACTTTGGCATGAACCGGAACCACAGCCATGACGCAACCGACAAGCCTGCCAGGGTTCGCATAGTGGGAGGTCAGGTGCACAACTTGCCAGGGTGCGAACCGGCTCAGTCGGCCAGCAGGGATTCGATCTCACTGCGCAGAAGCGGCAGCTTCGTCTCGACGATGTCCCACACCAGCCGGTGGTCCACGTCGGCGTAGCCGTGGATGAGGATGTCGCGGAAAGCGATGATCCGCCGATGCTCACTCACCTGGGCGGCCAGATCAGCGTCCAGGCGGGCGAGCTTGGACAGCGCTTCCCCGATGATCTCGAACTGCCGCTCGACCGCCGCGCGCAACATCGCGTCGGCCTGATAGTCGGCAAAGGTTCGCCCAGCCACGAACTCCGCGAGCAGCGACGCGCCCTGCTGCATGTCGTAGAGGTACTTCTTGGCCTCAAGCCGCATACAGCAACACCTTGGTCCGCTCCACCGACTCGCGGAAGAACGGGTTGCGGATCGCCGAGGAGACCACCAGATCCACGGGCCGTCCGAACAGCTCCTGGAGTGCTTCCGACAAGCCGAAGTAGGCGTCGGCATAGCCGCCAGGTGGTTCAGGCTGGAACTCGACCAGAAAGTCCAGATCGCTGACGCCGGGCTGATCTTCTCCGCGGGCGGCCGAACCGAATAACTCCAAGCTGAGAACACCAAAGCGCCGGCAGAGCTCATCGATCTCTGCCTGATGCGACGCGAGATCACCGTTCATCGCACCCCGCTCCTCCAGCCGACAGCATCTCCGGTCAGTGTAGTGGCGGGGTGTCCTCACCCGAGCGGTATCCATCTCGCCGGACCTTCGCGTGAACCGCTGGCACGACGAGTGCGGTACCGGCCACGCCGCCAGGGTTCGCATGCTGGGAGGTCAGGTGCACCAATGTGCGTGGGATGACCGGCTTGGACCGCTCATGTCCCGGACGGGCCGGCCCGTCCCCGAGGAGTCCGTCGTCACCGACCTGCTGTCCGATCTTGCGTTGCCCGATTACGCGCTCGCCCGGCGAGGAAGTCACGAACTCCCGCAGCGGTGAGCCGCCGGCTTGACCTCGATGCCGAACACGCCTCCGTCGCGACGCTCCACGACCACCCAATGCAAGCGATGTGGGAAAGTGGCATTACACTATGCGGGAAAGCGACATCAACGTCTGCGGGAAAACGGTATCTCACGATAGAATGCGGGGTATGGTCCCCTACCTCCCCAGGCTCGTCGACACCCTGCTGGCCGAACTCCTCGCCGAGCTGCCAGCGGTTCTTCTCGTGGGACCTCGTGCGGCGGGGAAGACAACGACGGCCGCCCGGCATGCCGCAAGCCTCGTCCGCCTCGATCGGCCCGCCGAAGCGGCAGCCTTCCGTGCCGACCCCGATGCGGCGCTGGCGAGCTTCGACGAGCCGGTCGCGCTCGACGAGTGGCAGGAGGTTCCGACCGTCCTCGGCGCAGTGAAGCGAGCCGTCGACGCAGACCCAAGACCGGGCCGCTTCCTGCTCACCGGGTCCGTCCGAGCGGACATCGAGGCCGAGACCTGGCCAGGGACGGGCCGCGTCGTCCGCGTCGGCATGCTGCCCATGACGGTCGGCGAACGCCTCGAGCGCACGACCCGGCCGCTCGTTGATCGGGTGATGGACGGCGACGCTCTCGCGCCGGCGACGCCGGCGACGGACCTGCCTGGCTACATCGCGCTCGCGATGCAGAGCGGGTTTCCCGAGACTCTCGGCCTGTCCGAGGGCAGCCGGCGTCGATGGATCGAAAGCTACGTCGACCAGCTCCTCACGCGGGATGCGATGCTCGTTCACAAGGGCCGTGACCCGGCGCGGCTGCGGCGCTATCTGGAGGCGTACGCCCTCAACTCGGCAGGGCTCGTCGAGGACAAGACGATCTACGACGCCGCCGGCATCGACCGACGCACCGCGCTCGCCTACGAGGCGCTGCTCGTGAGCCTCCAGGTCGTCGAGGCGCTCCCGGCATGGACGTCGAATCGCCTCAAGCGCCTGACGCTCTCGCCCAAGCGCTACCTCGTCGATCCCGCCCTCCTCGCCGGGATCATCGGGGCGACGGAGAGCGCTGTGATGCGTGACGGCGACCTCCTCGGTCGTGTCCTCGACACCTTTGTGGCGGCCCATCTCCGCGCCGAGGCCGACGTCGCGCGGCACCGAGCCCGCCTGTACCACCTGCGTCAGGAGCAAGGCCGCCACGAGATCGACCTCCTCGCCGAGATCGGCGCCGAGCGGGTGATCGGAATCGAGGTCAAGGCGACCAGCGCCCCGGACTCGTCCTCGGCCGCCCATCTGACCTGGCTGCGCGAGCGGCTCGGCGACCGGTTCATCGCCGGGGTCGTCCTCCACACCGGGCCAGCGAGCTTCTCCCTGGGTGATCGCATCACGGCCGCGCCGATCAGCACGCTGTGGGCCTGACATCGTCGCAGACTTGGCGCATACAGGGGGAGGGTTCAACGCCGACGGGCTCGTGCCGAGTGCGGATGGACCCGCTACTTCAGCGCGCACCCTGCACGCCACGGTCATCCACATGCCTTGCAGGTCCGGAGGTCGCAAGTCTGATCCGGCTCCTGCCGGGGGCACCAATATTTCAAGGGTGCGAACCTGCGCCTGGAGGAACGATGCACCACCTGCTGGGGTGCAGTGCCGGGACCCCCTTCTTCACTGTTGCGAGAAGTGGACTCGTTCCCGCAGCCAGCTGGCGAACCAGGCCTCATCGACCTCGTGTCCCGCGACCGCGAGCATCGCGGCTTCTGCCTCGTCCACGTCAGGGGGATGGGGAGCCCAGTCGCCACCGTTGAGCTCGATGAACATGACCACACAGGCCACGCGGCGCGCTTGTTCCCATCCGGCAGCGGATGGTTCCACGCCAACCGGCACGTCAGCACCGCGGCCTTGTCATGCAGGGCAGAGTCCGCGAGGTCGACCCGCGCGGCCTTGGCCAAGGTCGAAGCGGCTACACCGGTGACCTGCTCGGTCCGGATAGAAATCGTCCTCGCCCATCCCTGCCGCCGCGGCATGACCTCCGCCGCGTCGACGTGCCGGTGTTGGTGTCACGCGGCGACCAGACGCCCCGGTACTTCCCGCCCGTCGCCGAAGCGATCGTCGAGGCGATGCCCTCGGCGGAGGGCCGTGTCCTGAACGGTCTCGGCCATGCTCCGCACCTGACCCACCCGGAGAAATTCGTCACGACCGTGGCCGACTTCCTCACCCGGTAGGCACCCGGCTCGCCGCGCGGCTCTGCGCGTACCAGCCGGATCGGACCACACGGACGGTCCGATCGGACCATGGCGGAGATCGTTCGGCGGCGTAATGTGGGCTGACATGCCCGCCGGACGGCCGGGCACCGCGCCAGGGGAACGGCGTGACGGGGGAATCGGAAGCGTTCAAGGCGCGCCAGCGCCAGGTCTGGTCCGTGGGCGACTACGGCGCCATGGCCGAGCAGTACCAGCTCAGCGCCGACCGCCTGGTGCAGCGCCTGGAGATCGGCGCCGGCATGCGCGTGCTCGACATCGCCACGGGGACCGGCAACGCCGCCATCGCCGCCGCGATCACCGGCGCCGAGGTGGTCGGCATCGACCTCACCCCCGAGCTCTTCGACGAGGCGCACTGGCGCGCCGATGAGCTGGGGCTGGCCATCGCCTGGCAGGAGGGTGACGCCGAGGCGCTGCCCTACCCCGACGGCTGGTTCGACCGCGCCGTGTCCGCCTTCGGGATCATGTTCGCCCCGGACCCGCACGCGGCCGCGCGCGAGCTCGTGCGCGTGCTGCGCCCCGGCGGCCGCTTCGGCATGGCGAACTGGTCGCTGCGCGGTCCGGTGCTGGCGGTGTTCGAAGCGGTGGCCGGCGGCCAGGTCGCGCTGCCGGCCTCGGCGGCGCACCCCATGCCCTGGGGCGAGCCCCAGGCGGTGCGCACGTTCTTCGACGACCTGGGCGTGGAGCTCGAGTTCGCGCACGACCACGTGTCGTGGGTGTTCGCCGACGCCGATGACGGCGTCAGGTGGCTGGAGGAGGTCTCCGGCGCGGTCATCGCCGCCAAGGCCGTGCTGGAGCCGCGAGGCGAGTGGGCGCCGGTGCGCGCCCGTCTGGTCGACGCGGTCACGCAGCTGACACGGCCGGACATCGAAGGCGTCTGGGTCCAGGCCGAGTACCTGGTGACACTGGGCCGCAAGGCGTGATCACCGCCCGGTGAAGCGGGCCTCCCGGCGCTCCACGAAGCTGCGCAGCCCCTCGGCGGCGTCCTGGCTGGCCATCACGACCGGCAGCACCTCCTCCAGGTGGCGCCGCTCCTCCTCCGTGACGCGTGCCGCGATGCGCGCGCTGGCCAGCGTCTCCTGCACACCGAGCGGCGCCTGCGCCGCGATGCGCCGCGCGATCTCGACGGCGCGCTCCACGTGGCGGCCGGCGGGCACCACCTCCTGCACCAGGCCGATGCGGTAGGCCTCCTGCGCGCCGAACTCCTCGGCGGTGAGCAGAAAGCGCATCGCGTTGCCCCAGCCGAGCTGGCGGGTGGCGCGGATCGTGGCCCCGCCGAACGGCAGGATGCCCCGGCCGATCTCCAGCTGGTTGAAGCGCACGTCGTCGGCGCACACCACGATGTCGGCGGCCAGCGCCAACTCGATCGACAGCGTGAACGCGATGCCGTTGACCGCCATCACCACGGGCTTGGGCACCGGGTCGCGCCACACCCCGAACGGGTCGTACTTGCCCCGGCCGGCGATCGCCCGCGGGCCGACGCGCGCGACATCCTGGGACACCTCGGCGAGGTCCAGTCCGGCGGAGAAATGGTCGCCGTGCGCGAACAGCACGCCCACCCAGCAGTCCGGGTCGTCGCCCAGCACCTCATAGGCCTGCGACAACTCCGCGATGGTCTGCAGATCGAACGCGTTGCGCTTCTCCGGCCGGTTGACCCCGATCAGCAGCACGTGCCCGTCGCGTTCCACGGTGATGCGCTCGCCTGCCCAGTCGCTGGTCACGTCCCGCTCCTCGTCTCGATGCCGACGGCGGGCAGCCTAGCGGCGGCTCAGGCGACCACGAGAGCCCGGTGCTCGGGATGCTCCTCGATGTAGGCGGACAGGAAGGGGCAGGTGGGGATGATGCGCTCGCCGGTGAGGCGGAGCTCGTCGAAGACGGCCTCGGCGAACTCCTCGCCGACGCCCTGCCCGCGATACCGCGGCTCCACCACGGTGTGCTGGAGGTCCAGCCCCCTGTCGGTGTGCACATAGGTCAGCCGCGCGGCGAGCTCGTCGCCGAGATAGGCCTCGAAGCGCGACGCCGTCTCGTTGCGCACTACCCGCAGCCGCTTGCCTTCACCCATGTCCCGCTCCTCGCTCACCGGGTCTCCTGTCGTCCGTGCCAACGCCGTCGCCGCACCGACGCTTCCCCGCGCCCGCCGTTCTACGCTCCAGCGCATGGACCTCAACAGCGACCTCGGCGAGTCCTTCGGCGCGTGGCGCCTGGGTGAGGACGAGTCGCTGCTGGAGGTGGTCACCAGCGCCAATGTGGCCTGCGGCTTCCACGCCGGCGACCCGGCCACGATGCGCCGCACCGTGGCGGCCGCCGCGGCGCGCGGCGTGGTGATCGGCGCGCAGGTGAGCTACCCCGACCTCGTGGGCTTCGGCCGCCGCGAGCTGGGCGCCACGCCCGAGCAGATCCACGACGACGTGCTGTACCAGCTCGGCGCGCTGGACGGCATCTGCCGCGCGGCCGGCACGCGTGTGCGCTTCCTGCGCCCGCACGGCGCCCTGTACCACCGCTGCACGCGCGACGTCGCCGCCGCGGAGGCGGCAGTGGCGGCCGCGCGCGCCTTCGACGCGGCGCTGGGGGTGGTGGCGCCGCCGGGGTCGGCCCTGCTGGCGGCGGCGGCGGCGGCCGGGCTGGCGACCGTGCGCGAGGGCTTCGCCGACCGCCGCTACCTGGCCGACGGCACGCTGGCGCCGCGCGGCACGGACGGCGCCGTGCTCACCGACCCGGCCGAGGTCGCGGCGCAAGCCGTCGCGATCGCCACGGGGGAGCCGGTCCGCGCGGCCGCCGGCGCACCGGTCGAGGTCACCGCCGACACCATCTGCCTGCACGGCGACACGCCCGGCGCCGCCGCGCTGGCGCGCGCGGTGCGCGCGGCGCTGGAGGCGCACGGCGTCCCGATCGCGCCCGCCCTGGCATGACGCCGCACCCCTACGGCAGCCATGCGGCATTGCTGCTCTTCGACGACGCTGCCGAGGTGCAGCCGTGGGTGCGCGCCGCGCGTGACGCCAACCTGCCCGGCGTGGTGGACGTGGTGCCCGGCGCGCGGTCCGTGGTGATCGTCGGCGACCCGGCGCGCACCGACGCCGACGCCCTCATCGCCGCGCTCCGCACCCTCTCCCAACCTGGAACATTCGTCCGAGATACCGGACCAACGTTCCAGGTCGGGAAGGCGGAGGTGGAGGTTCCGGTCACCTACGACGGTGAGGACCTCGCCGAGGTGGCGGCACGGACCGGCCTGACCGTGGACGAGGTCGTCGCCGCGCATGCCGAAGCGGCCTACGAGGTCGCCTTCTGCGGCTTCGCACCGGGCTTCGCCTACCTCACCGGCCTGCCGGCGGCCCTGCGCCTGCCGCGCCGCGACACGCCGCGGCCGAGGGTGCCCGCCGGGTCGGTCGCCATCGCCGCCGCCTACAGCGCGGTGTACCCGCAGGCCTCACCCGGCGGCTGGTGGCTGCTCGGCCGCACCGCCCTGACGATGTGGGACGCCGACCGGGACCCGCCCGCGCTGCTGCAGCCCGGCGACCGTGTCCGCTTCGTCGCCACATGATCGAGATCGTGGCCGCGGGGGTGCTCGCGCTGGTGGAGGACCTCGGCCGGCCCGGACTGGCGCGCTACGGCGTCGGACCGTCCGGCGCGGCCGACCGCAGGTCCCATC
>DATMKC010000060.1:0-3086 GCA_035553555.1 Egibacteraceae bacterium
CTTCCCGATCCTCGAGCGCAGCATCCGCTGCGAGGACGGGCGCGAGCGGCCGCTCGTCTACATGGACCACGGCGCCAGCACGCACGCCCCGCGCCCGGTGCTGGAGGCGGTCATGCAGCTCATGACCCGCCACTACGCCAACGTCCACCGCGGGAACCACACCCTCAGCCAGGAGGCCTCCGACCTGTGGGACGAGGCCATCCTGCAGATCGCGGGCTTCGTGGGCGCCGACCCCGCGAAGCAGGTGCCGATCATCGTCGGCAACACGACGCAGGCCAACGACCTCGCTGCCCACTTGATGGAGAACGTGCCGGGGCGCGTGCTCACGACGCTGATGGAGCACCACAGCAACGACCTGCCGTACCGCGCGCGCGGCCGCGTGCTGCATGCCGGCGTGGACGAGGAGGGTCGCATCGACCTCGAGGACGTGGAGGCCAAGCTCGAGCAGGGCGGGGTGAAGCTGCTCGCCGTGAGCGGCGCGAGCAACGTCACCGGCTACATGCCCCCCATCCACAAGATGGCCCGCATGGCCCACGCGCACGGCGCCCGCATCCTGGTCGACGGCGCGCAGCTGCTGGCCCACGCGCCCATCGACGTCAAGCCGGTCGGGCACAAGGAGCACATCGACTTCCTCTCCGGCGCGGGCCACAAGGCCTACGCGCCCTTCGGCGCGGGCTTCCTGCTGGCGCCCCGCGACATCGCCGACCAGGCGGCCCCCTACACGCCGGGCGGAGGCACCGTGAAGTGGGTGACGGCGGAGAGCGCGCTGTTTGCCGACTCGCCGGACCGCCACCAGGGCGGCACCCCGAACATCACGGGAACCATCGCGTTGGCTGCCGCGCTGCGGTACCTCGAGCGCATCGGCATGGAGTCCGTGCGCCGCCACGAGCAGGAACTCGTGCGGCAGGGGCTGAAGCGGTTCGCTGAGCTCCACGACGAGCACGGCGTCGAACTGCTCGGCCCGCACAAGCCGAAGGAATGGAAGGACCGCCTCGGCGTCTTCGCGTTCCTCGTGCCCGAGTACCGGCACGCCGGCGTCTCCGTTCGCCTCGACCGCCACTACGCCATCGCCACCCGCAACGGCTGCTTCTGCGCCCACCCGCTGCTGCACCGCCTGCTGCGCCTCGGCGACACGAGCCAGTACACGAAGGCGATCGCGGCCGGCCAGCATGTGGAGCTTCCCGGCGCCACCCGCGCGACGCTCGGCCTCTACAACACCGACCACGAGGTGGACGTGCTGTGCGACGCCATCGGCGCCATCGCGCAGGGCAAGCACGACGGCCCCCTGCGCAAGGCCCGCGTCGTGCCGAGGCCCGGCCAGGAATCGAGCTGAACCCCCGCCGACCTCGAATCCAAGCCCCTCTGCGTGGGCCGCGGCAAGCGCACCACCTTGTGCGGCGCATGGACAACCGGCGCCGTGGTCGACCACGTTCGTCCGTGCTGCGGATATGTCGGGCACGCCGTTGCGGCCGCCATGCTCCGCCCCAGCCCTTCACCAAACCGCCTGCAACGAAGCTGGTCGCCAGCGTTCGCGGGACTCACCCTCGTCCTGCTGCTTGCCGCCGCGCTTCCGACGGACGCTGGCCACCCGCAGGCAGCACCTGGCGGCGGCTCCGTCACGTTCCGCCACAAGGCTGGCGGCAACGAATGGTGGGTGGAAGTGTTCGTCTCCAGCTCCGCCCCCGTCTCGAAGGTGGAGGTGATGGACGACGGCGGCGCCTGGGCCGCGATGACGTACAAGCCCGAGTGGCAGTCCTGGGCCCTCAGCTACCGCATCGAGCCCGGCCACCGGGTGACGTTCCGCGCCACCACCGCTGCCGGCGTCGTCACGAGCTGCCCCTTCACGCACCCGCAAGGCGTGGAGCAATGCCCGAGCAGCGGGAACCCGTGGCAGCAGGACGAGTACAGCGCCATCTCGGGCCTCGGCTACGACCTCGCCACCGGGGACACCGACGGCGACGGCCGAGGGGAGCTGTACGCCGCCACGGAGCTCGCGCTCTTCGAGGTGGACCAAGGCGCCGTGCGCGCAGTCTCCACCCTCCCGGACTGGACCGCGGTCACGACCGGCGACCTCGACCGCGACGGCAAGGCCGAGGTGTACGGCGCCCGCTACAGCGGCAGCGCCTCCACATGGGAGGTCCACCGCTTCGTCCGGTCCGGCTCGGGGTGGAGCGGCCGCATCGTGTTCGCCCCCGGCTCGTATGTGAGCACCCTCACGGTCGACGACGTCGACCGCGACGGCCAGCGCGACCTCTACGCCACCGGCCAGGACAGCGTCAGCCGCGCCGCGGCGTGGCACCTGCGGCCGACCACCTCCGGCCCGTTCGTTTCCACCCGCATCCTCACCGTGGCGGACCCTTGGGGTACCGCGGCGGCGGAGTGGGCGTGGATCGGCGACGCGGACCGGGACGGCCAGGTGGAGCTCGTCGTGATGGTGGCGGGCCGGGACTTCTCCGAGGTCCACATGGCTGACCACACGGGGTCGTGGCAGCAGGTCCGCATCGGCGCCACCGACGATTTCGCCGGACCCGTCGTGGCGGGCGACATCGACGGCGATGGCAAGGGGGAGGTGGCCACCCTCGGCCTCAGCCTGGTGGAGGTGTTCACGTTCACCAACGGCGCCTGGTCCCGCACCGTGGTGCATGAGACGGCCGGCATCGGGCAGGACCTGTTCCTGGGCGACGGCGACAACGACGGCAAGCAGGAGCTGTACATCCTGGAGGACCGCGACGCGTGGGTGCTGCGCAAGGCCTCCGGCAGCTGGAGCGCCACCCGCATCGCGACGACGCCGCACTGGGCGCTGCGCCTCATCGTCGGCGACGGCGACCGCGACGGCATCCGCGAGGTGTTCGCGCTTTCCTTCGACAGCGACCGGCGGCTGTCCCACATCACCCGCGTGCAGGTGCCGGCCACGAGCTTCGACGCGACCTTCTCGGGCGTACGCGGCAACGAGTGGTGGGTGCAGTCGATGGTCAACGGCAACGGCCAGGGCATCGCGGCCGTCGACGTCCGCCTGGACAACGGCGAATGGAGGCCCCTGGCCCGCCAATCCTGGGGCGGCTGGGCGGCCTCCTACCGGATCGTGG
>DATMKC010000061.1:0-4678 GCA_035553555.1 Egibacteraceae bacterium
CCAACGGCGCGTCCCACCCGGCCACAACCACCTACCTCGGCAACGTCGGCTGGATCACCTCGGCCGGCGGCACCCTGCCGACCACCGGTGACGTGCTCGACGGCCCCGGCGGCAACCCCATCGGCACGCTCGTGGGCGTGACCCAGGCGCAGGGCGGCACGGCGTGCGCCGCCGCTCCGGGCGCGCAGACCTTCGCGGTCGTCGGCGCCTCGGCGCTGCTGCCGCTGTAAGCGGACGGCATCAAATCGGGGGCGGGCTGCGGCCCGCCCCCGACCCGTCTCCGTGCCGGGCGCGCACCGCTTCCCGCGGAGCGGGAGACGCCCGTAAGGCGATGGCACAGAGATTCGTATTAACGAATAAGAGTCGGGATCGAGGAGCGGGATCGGCGGACCCGCCCCGGCAGCCGGAGGAGAGATGGTGTTCCAGTCACGCCGTGTCGTGAGATCCCGCATCGTGGGGCTCGCCGCCCTGGCCGCCGTGCTCATGGGTGCGCTGCCGGCCGCCGCGTCGGTGGCACCGCCGGAGGACGCAAATGGATCGCCCGCCGTCGCGCTCCAGCAGGAGCGCCTCCGGGTGCCGGACCACGCGCACCCGGAGTGGCCGGGCGAGGGCGCTCGCCAGGGCGGCGCGCGCACCATGTGGGCGTGGTCGGAGGGCCGGCGCGGCTACTTCCTGGGCGGCCTCGGCGCGCTGCACGGCTACGCCACGGTCTCCTCGGTCGACCTGGACAGCGGTGAGGAGGTCGCCCGCGCCACGCTGAGCCCCGCCGCGCTGGGGACCGGCGCGAACATGGCCGGCCACGCCCACATCGCCACGGTGGACGAGCAGAACGGCCGGCTGCTGGTGGCCTACGAGGTGCCGCCCGCGTCGCGCCTCGTGGAGGAGACCAGCGACACGCAGGGCGGCCTGGGCCGCCAGGGCGACCGGCTGGTCCCGGTGGGCACCTACCCGGAGGGCCAGTGCACGCACCTGGAGGGCGGCGCGCCGGGCTCTGCCAAGGACGAAGCCCACAAGCTCTGCATGCGCTACCTGGACAAAGAGCCGGGCGCGGTGGCCGTGCCCAAGGAGCCAGAGCCGGAGCTCATCCTGCCAAGTGGTGTCGGCCTGGAGCAGTGCCTCAGCCACCACACGGAGTGTTTCGGCGGCATCACGGTCCTGGACGGCGAGACGCTGGACCCGCTGCGTACCATCCAGTACCAGCCGGTGCGCGTGGACGGGGGCGCGGTGGTGCCGTTCCTGCGCGCGCTATCGTTCGAGCCGGCCTCGCAGGCCGGGGACGACACCGTCCCGGCGAAGGTCTACGCCATCGTGGAGGAGGCGACGGGCTTCGTCGGCGACCCGCGCATGACCAGGACCCACGTCAGCAACGTGGTGTACGTGGTGCAGTTCGACCCGGAGACGGGCCAGCAGGACTGGGCGCTGCGCATCGACCAGTGCCGCGGCGCGCGCGAGTCGCGCTCCGACGGCACCAACCTGAGCGAGCTGCGCAACCTGCCGCACGCCGCCACGGTGTACCGCACGACGCGCGGCGAGCAGCCGGTCATGGTGGTGGGCTGCCACAGCGGCGGCACCCAGGTGGGCACCGTGGTGCGCGTGCCCCTGACCACGGCCAGCGTCCCGCAGCCTCCGGCGGCCGCGCCCGGCACCGGGGCCGTGGAGGACGTCGACCTCGAAGCCGGCCCGGCGGCGCTGGGCGGCCTGGCGCCGCAGACCAGCCAGGCGCAGTCCTACGCCGGACCGGACAAGGTCTGGGAGATGCTGGCCGACCCCGCGTCCGACCGCGTGCTGATGAAGGTCGTCGACGGCAACCCGCAGGCCGAGGTGTGGTGGGTGTTCGACGGCGGCGAGGGCCGCTTCGTCGGCACCATCGGCATCGGCCTGTACAGCAAGGACCAGACCGTCTCCGCGCTGGACACCGAGCGCGGCAGGCTCTACGTGCGCGCGCCGACGACGCCCCTGGCCGGCGGTGCGCTCTACGTCGCCGACGTCCGCCGCACGCCGCTGTCCCAGGCGCTGGTGTTCCCCGCGCTGGAGCTGCCCTCCGGCGGTGGCCAGATGACCGTCGACACCGGCGGGCAGGAGCGGCCGACGCGCCTGCTGGCCAAGGCCGGCGACGTCTACCAGGTCATCGTGGACCGGCTGCCCGTGTCCGTGGACCTGCCGGTGGACGACTTCGCGGGCCGGACGCTGGACCTGGCCGAGGTCGAGGGCGTGACGGCGTCGACGTTCGACGCGGTGGCGCGCGGCTACGGGATGCGCGCGCTGTTCGTGGGCGGCCTCGAGGCGGCCACGCGCGCCGGGCCCGCCGACCCCGCGGGGCAGGCGTTCGGCGCGCAGGACGTGGCGCTGGGAACCGGCCCGTTCCAGCCCGGCGGGCCCGGGCACGGCTTGACCCGCGACGGCACCCTGCCGCTGACCAGCCCGTGCACGGCGGGCAACCGCGAGGTGGTCCTGGGCATGGTGGGGCCGGAGTCGCCCGCCGTGGTGGACAGCTCCGGGGGCCGCGCCGCGGCCGAGCCCGTCATCGTGGACACCGGCCTGCGCGCCGACAGCGAGGCGCCGGCGTCGCGCTGCCTGCCGATCGAGTGGAACGCGGTGTGGCG
Organism: Egibacteraceae bacterium; assembly: GCA_035553555.1. Lineage (GTDB taxonomy): Bacteria > Actinomycetota > Nitriliruptoria > Euzebyales > Egibacteraceae > DATMKC01. The sequence continues at coordinate 2,604 of DATMKC010000061.1, forward strand.
CGCGGCGCTGTTCAACAACGCGCCGGTGGCGGAGCCGACCACGCGCTGGGCGTTCGGCAACGGCGAGGCGTCCTGCGTGTCCACCAACGAGGACGCGCAGGGGGCGTTCGGCGACGCGGTGACGGGGGGTTTCGCCGCCAGCGTGGAGTGCCAGGACGAGCAGGTCAGCGGCTGGAGCTACGCCCGCGCCATGACGCTGGAGGGCGGCGTGGCGGTGGGCGAGGCCTCGTCGCGCTTCACCGTGTACCGCGACCCGGGTCGCGGCGTGGTCTCGCGCGTGGAGTCGATCGCGCGCGCCGTCAACGTGCCGGGCGCGTTCAGCATCGACGTGGTGCGGTCGGTGGCCGAGTCCTGGGCCAACGGCCGGCGCCAGCCCGTGGACGCGAAGGACCGGCCCGCGGACTACGACCCCAACTGCGACCTGGAGCGCAGCGCCGGGACCTGCTTCGTGCGCCAGATCATGGGGGTGCGCAGCCCGCACTACTCCTGCACGCAGTGCAGTGACCAGCGCGCGCTGGTGGAGGGCCTGAACAGCGCCTTCGGCTCGCAGGGCACGGTGCAGTTGCGCCGGCCGGAGGCGCGCCTGGCCAAGGGCGCCGAGAACGGCTTCGCCGCCGCGGTGAAGAAGCCGGACGCGGAGCAGTTCGCCGACCTGGTGCTCAACAACGACCTGCTGCAGACGGTGCTGCCGGGCCTGGAGATCGTGCGCTACGCCCAGCCCAACCGCCTGTACGGGGGCGGCCAGCGCGGCCGGCAGATCTACCAGTTCGCCGGCGTGGAGGTGTCCTCGTCCTACGGGATCAGCTGCCTGCTGACCTACGACGCGGAGACCAACACCTGCGACGTGGCCAAGGAGCCGCCGGGGTCGCTGACGATCACGCTGGCCAACGGCAAGGGCGAGCCCCTGGCCGGCGGTGCCTTCGAGGTGCGCGCCGACTCCGACGGCGACGGCATCCTGGGCCTGGCCGACGCGCTGCTGCCGGACGGCGCGTGCGTCACCGCCGATGACGGCGTGGGCACGTGCGTGTTCGACGACGTGGCGCCCGGCACCTATCACGTGACGCAGGTGGCGGCGCCGCCGGGGTACACGAAGCTGGACGAGCCGGCCGCGGTCGCGGTCGCCTCCGGCGAGGCGGCGACGCTGGCGGTGACCAACCTCACCAACGTCGCGGTGATCGAGGTGAAGGCGTCCGACGAGGCCGGCAACCCGGTGGCGGGCGCGGTGTTCGCCGCCTACCCGGATCCCGACGCGGACGGCAAGGTGGCCGCGGACGCGCAGGCGGCGGGCACCTGCACCACGGACGCCGACGGCGGGTGCGAGATCCGTGTCCCGTCAGGCAGCTACGTGCTGGTGCAGACCTCCGCGCCCGGCGGCTTGGAGGGCATCGCGCCGGTGGCGTTCGCCGTGACCGGCGGCCAGACCGCTGCGGTCGGCGTGGTGAACTACCCGCCGGCGATGCCCGCGGCGCCCGAGCCGGCGCCGGTGGCCTACGAGCCCTCTCCGGCGATGCCGGAACCGGTGGTCTCCTCCGGGCCGTACGCGCCCTCGGAGCCGGTCGGCGAGGTGGCGGAGCCCGAGGTCAGCCTGCCGGAGGCGGTGGGCGGCACGGTGGTCCGCGTCATCCGCGCGCCTGGTGATGCCGTGCGGCTGCTGGCCCGCGACCCGATGCAGGCCGTCGCCTGGATCGCCTCCATCGCCTTGTTCTGCCTGGCGGTCCTGGCGGTCCGCCGCCGCATCGCGGGATTGCGGCTGCAGTAGCGCCGGGGCGTCTAGCTGTAGTGACCAGGCAGGTTGTTGACGCGCTGGATAGGTGCGTGGCCGCCGAGTGCGGTGTGGCTGCGGTGATGGTTGTAGATGTGTAGCCAGTCGGCAAGGGCGCCGCTGCGTTGGTGCTCTGAGCTGTAGCCGAACGTAGGCCCATTCCTCAAGCAGAGTTGGGCTTCCCCCGGTTCTCCGGAGTCGGTGGGGGTGGAATTCTCATGCCACGACGTGTAGGCGTCGGTTCTCGTATTCGATGGGTGTGAGCATGCCAAGCGCGGAGTGGCGGCGCTGGCGGTTGTGGAAGATCTCGAGG
>DATMKC010000062.1:0-3396 GCA_035553555.1 Egibacteraceae bacterium
CACCTTGACAACAACATAGAGAAACCAGCGCTCGCCCATACCGGCTGACCCGCCACCCCACCCGCCAGGTGGGGCGCGAAGCCCGCCCACACACCGCGACATGGCAAGAACGGGCGGGCATCACGGCCGCGCGGGCATGGCGTCGCGCGGGACGTGGCGGTCGCGGGGGAACCGGAGCTCGACGAGGACGAGCCCGGCCCTCGGCACCGAACACGTGCGGCCGCAAGATGGCCGCCGACGCCCGACACCGCGATATCAGCCGGGCGAGGAGCGAGGAGGGGTCCGGACCCACGCGACCACCGGCGCCGGGCAGGTGCTACTCCTCGTAGAAGCGCAGGTGCTCAGGCACGTCCGGGTACTTGGGCATCTTCCACTGCGGGTCCTTGTTGGACATCCAGGCCATGATGCCGGCCACGATGTCGGGCTGCGTGCCCATCCACCAGACCAGGTCCGTCTCCTGGACCATCGCCTTGGAGCGGTCGGTCTCGGACATGAAGTGGTAGAGCACGCGCTTGATGAGGCCCAGCGTGGCGGGCGAGCACTGGACCGCCATGTCGCGCGCGAGCTCCTGCGCGGTGGCCAGCACCTGGTCGGCGGGCACGGAGCGCACGGCGATGCCGTACTCGCGGGCCTCCTGGCCGTCGAAGCTCCTGCCGGTCAGCAGCAGCTCCATGGCGCGGGAGGCGCCGATGAGGCGGGCGAGCAGCCAGGTGGAGTTCGCCTCGGGCAGCATGGCGCGGCGCGAGAACACGAACTGCAGCTTGGCGTCGTCCGCGACGACGCGCAGGTCCGCGAGCAGCGTGAGCGTGAGCCCCGCGCCGATGGCGGCGCCGTTGATCGCGGCGATCACGGGCGTGGCCATGCGCCACCAGCCGAACTTCTCCGGCAGCGACTCCGACGAGCCGCCGGTGGTGCCGGCGTGCTCGTCCTTGCCCTCCTCGGAGAAGACCTGCGGCCCCTGGGAGAGGTCGATGCCGCTGGAGAACGCGCGGCCGGCGCCGGTGAGCACGATGACGCGCACGTCGTCGTCGGCGTCCAGGGCCCACATGATCTGGGCGATGTCGCGCTCCATGTCGTAGGTGAACGCGTTCATCTTGTCCGGACGGTTGATCGTGACCGTCGCGACGCCGACGTCGTCGACGTCGACCAGGAAGTGCTCGTACTCGTACGCCATGCCGATGCCTCTCGTCCGCCGGGCGCCGCGCGCCCTGTGCGCTTGTCCCTGCCGCCTCAGACGAGGCCGATGATCTTCTCCAGCGCCTCGAGGCGCTGCCGCTGCGACATCGCGATGACGTTCACCAGCAGGGCCGACGCCCCGGACTCCTTGAACGCCGAGAGCTTCTCCTTCACCAGGCCCTCGGGACCGATCACGGAGAACTCGTCGACCATCGCGTCGGTGACCCGCTCCGCCGCGGCGCCCTTGTCGCCGCCCAGGAAGAGGTCCTGGATCTCGGCGGCCTCGTCCACGTACCCGTAGCGCCGCGCGACCTCGTTGTAGAAGTTGTGCTCGCGGGAGCCCATGCCGCCGATGTAGAGGGCGAGCCCGAAGCGGGCGATGGTCGCCGCGGCCTGCGGCGCGTCGGTGATGCCGATGCTCACCGACGGGGTGATCTGCAGCGGCGGCAGGTCGGCGGAGCGCTTCGCCAGTCCCTCGTCGAGGGCGTCGCCGAACACCTCGCGCCAGCGGGTGGGCGAGAACAGCACCGGGATCCAGCCGTCGGCGAGTTCCGCGGTCATCGCCACGTTCTTCGGGCCGAGCGAGGCCACGTAGATCGGCACGTCGGGCCGCAGCGGGTGGTTGATCAGCTTGAGCCCCATGCCCAGCTGGAAGACGTCGCCGTCGTAGTTCAGCCGGTCGCGGCGCAGGATCATTCGCACGATGTCGATGGTCTCGCGGGTGCGCTGGAGCGGCTTGCGGTACGGCATGCCGTGCCAGCCCTCGATCACCTGCGGGCCGGACGCGCCGATGCCCAGCACCGCTCGCCCGCCGGACAGCATGTCGAGCGTGGCGGTGGACTGCCCGATCAGCGCAGGCGTGCGCGAGTAGACGTTGACGATGCTGGTCCCGAGCTTGATGTGCTCGGTCAGCTCGGCGACGGACGCGAGCAGCATGAACGCGTCGTAGGTCCACGCCTCCGGGACCCACACGGTGTCGTAACCCAGGCGGTCCGCCGCCTGCACGAACTCCACCATCTGGGCGCGGGTCATCTCGCCCTCGGCGTACGGCAGCGTCACTCCCAGCTTCATGCCTTGCTCCCTCGTCGGAATCGGTCCCGCCTGCCCGGCGGCGCGCTCACCGGCCCGCCACCGGCAGGTCGCGGAACGGGACGTCGCGGTCGGTGGACGGCTCGCGGGGCAGGCCGAGCACCTGCTCGCCGATGATGTTGCGCTGGATGTTGTCGGTGCCGCCGCCGATGTGCAGCGCCGGGGCGCCCAGCAGCGCGTCCGCCCAGCGCCCGCCCTCCGGGGCGTCCGGCCCCACGAGCGCGCCGCCGGCGCCGAGCACGTCCAGGCCGGTCTCGGCGGCCCGGGTGCCCAGCTGCGCGGCGGCGAGCTTCAGGATCGAGCTCTCCGTGCCCGGCATGCCGCCCTTGGACAGCGCGCTGCGGACCCGGGCGGTAGTGAGGTCGAACAGCCGGCCCGCGATGTACAGCTCCGCCAGGCGCTGGCGCAGCACGGCGTGCTCGGCGGCCGTCCCGCCGTCGCGCACCGTGCGCCGCGCCAGCCGCAGCAGCGGCGCGATCGCGCGGCTGGGCGACGTCATGCCGCCGACGGCGGCCCGCTCGAACATCATCAGCGTGCGGGCCACGCCCCAGCCGCCGTCGACCTCGCCGACGACGTTGGCCGCGGGCACCACCGCGTCGGTGAAGAACACCTCGTTGAAGTGCGCGTCGCCGGTGATCTGACGCAGCGGCCGCACCTCCACGCCCGGCGCGGACATGTCCACGATCAGGCAGGTGATGCCCTTGTGCTTCGGCACGTCCGGGTTGGAGCGGAACACGCCCAAGCCGAACTGCGCGTAGTGGGCGCCGCTGGTCCACACCTTCTGGCCGTTCAGCACCCAGTCCCCGGAGTCGTCGCGCTCGGCCCGGCTGGACAGCCCGGCGAGGTCCGAGCCGGCGCCCGGCTCCGACCACAGCTGGCACCAGATCTCATCGCCCCGCAGCAGCGGCGGCAGGTAGCGCGCGCGCTGCTCGTCCGTGCCGTGCGCCATGATCGTCGGCCCGCACATCGCCAGGCCGATCTCGAACACGCCGACGGGCAGGTGGAAGGCGGCCTTCTCCTCGGCCCAGATCATCAGCTCGACCAGCGAGCAGCCGCGGCCGCCGAACTCCCGGGGCCACTGCGGCGCCGCCCAGCCGTCCTCGGCGAGCACGCGCTGCGTCTCGCGCGCCT
>DATMKC010000063.1:0-5529 GCA_035553555.1 Egibacteraceae bacterium
GCACCGAGCCGATCCACCACACCCACACGATGCCCAGGACCAGGGACGCGACTGCGAAGCCGTTGGTGGTCTGCGCCGAAGGCGCACCGGCCGGGGCCGGCGGCACGCCGTCGAACCGCGCCCCGCAGTAGCGGCACACGACCGCCTCGTCCTGGATCTCCTCCGCGCACTGCGGGCACTTCTTCATCCGGCTCTCCCCATCGGGCTCTGCGTGCCGCCTGTGGCCGTCGCCGCCAACACTAGCCCAGCAGCGGGATGCCGGGCGGCGCCGGGACCTCGTCGCCGGTGGCGCGGCGGGCGGCCCGGCCGAGGGCTTCGCCCAGCGCCGGCACCAGCCGCTCGGCCACCTCCGCGGTGGTGGCGGCCACGCCCAGCGAGGCGAGCGAGCACACGCCCGCGTCGGCGATGCCGCACGGCACGATGCCGCCGAAGCCGGCCAGGTCCGGGTCGACGTTCAGCGCCAGCCCGTGGCTGCTGACCCCGCCGGACACGCGCACGCCGACGGCCGCGACCTTGTCGCCGCCCACCCACACGCCCGGGCGGTGCAGGTCCTCGCCGGGCACCCCCTCCAGCCCGTAGCCGGCGAGCACCGCGATGACCGCGCGCTCCAGCGCTCGCACGAAGCGCCGCGCGGACTTGCCGTCGCGCAGGCGCACGACCGGGTAGGCCACAAGCTGGCCCGGACCGTGATAGGTGACGTCGCCGCCGCGGTCGGTGCGCACCAGCGGGATGTCCGCGCGCGAGCCGGGCGCGCCGGCCGGCAGCACGTGCGCGTCGACGTCGGCGTGGCGGCCCGCCGTGTAGACCGGCGGGTGCTCCAGGGTGAGCACCACGTCGGGGATCGCGCCGGCGTGGCGCAACTCCACCAGCCCGCGCATCCACGCGAGCGCGTGCTCGTAGGGCACGCGGCCGGCCGGCAGCCACAGCAGCGGGGGCCGGCCGAGCTCGTTCACGGGCGCGGACCGGCTAGTAGCCGATCTCGGACTCCCAGTCGTGCGTCTCGATGACCTGCTTGATGTCGGTCACGAAGCGCGCGGCGTCGGCGCCGTCGAGCAGCCGGTGGTCGTAGGTTAGGCACAGGTACACCATGTCGCGGATCGCGATGGACGGACCGGTGTCGGTGTCCACCACCACGGGGCGCTTCTGGATCGCGCCGGTGGCCAGGATGGCGACCTCCGGGTAGTTGAGGATCGGCGTGTCCAGCAGCACGCCGCGGCTGCCGGTGTTGGTCACGGTGAACGTGCCGCCTTCGATGTCGTGCATCTCCAGCTTGAGCTCTCCGCGCGCCTTGGCGGCCGCCTCGTTGATCGCGCGCGCCAGCGCGGGCAGCGTGAGGTCGTCGGCGTTCTTCACGTTGGGGACCAGCAGGCCCTTCTCCGTGTCCACGGCGATGCCCAGGTTCACGTACTCCGGGATGCGCACCTTGCCGGCCTGCCAGTCCGCCTGCGCGTTGGCCAGCTCGTGACGCTTGATGGCGATGACCGCCGCGCGCGCCAGGAACACGAACGGCGACAGGCTCACGCCCTCGCGCTCGGCGAACTGCTGCTTGACCTTGCCGCGCAGCCGCATGATGCGGGTGACGTCGGCCTCCTGCACCGTCGTGAGCTGCGCCGCGGACTGCATGGACTCGGTCATCTTCGCGGCGATGCGCTGGCGGATGCGCGACAGGTCCTCCAGGCGCTCGCGGTCGCCCGCGCTCAGCGGGACGCTGCGCGCAGGCTGCGGCGAGGCGGCCGGCTTGGCCTGCGCGGCGGCCGGCTGTGGGGCGCCGCGGCCGCCGGCGGCCGCCTGCACGTCCTCCCGGGTGACCCGGCCGCCCTGGCCGCTGCCCTGGATCGCGTCGACGTCGACACCGGCCTGCGTGGCCTCGCGGCGTGCCAGCGGGGAGGTCAGCGGCGGCCGCTGCGATGGCGTGGCGGTCTTGTCGCCCGCGGGCTCGGGCTCCGCCTCGGCGGGCGGCTCCTCGGCCTTCGCGGCCGGCTGCGGTGCCTCGCCGTCGCCGTCCGGCGACGCGCCGGCGGCGCCGTCCGAGCCGATGCGCGCGACGACGGTGCCGACCTCGACCGTCTCGTCCACGTTCACCAGGATCTCGCTGAGCACCCCCGACGCGGGCGCGGGGACCTCGGTGTCGATCTTGTCCGAGCTCAGCTCGAACAGCGGCTGGTCCGCCTCGACGTGGTCGCCCACGTTCACGAGCCATGCCGTGATCGTGCCCTCGGTGACGGACTCGCCGAGCTGGGGAAGGGTGACGTCGGTGGCCACGCTCGTCGTGCTCCTCTCCGGAGCCCGCGGCTCCGGCTCGCTCTGGGTGGTGCGCGGTGCCCGGTCCTCGACCGGGGGCTGTGCAGGCTCCTGTGGTGCAACCGCCGGCGTCTCCGCCGCGTTCCCGGTGCCCCCGCGACGCCGCCGTCCGGAGTGCTCCGTCGCGGCCTGCGGCGGGCCGCCGCGCCGCCGGCGTCGCGTCGACGCCGGCTCCTGTGCCGGCTCCTGCGGCGCGCCGCCTCTCCGGCGTCGCTGGCGCTCGCTCATCGAATGGTCTTCCCTCGCGTGTGGTCGGACAACCTTGGTGCGCGGCGGACGCCTAGCCGTGCAGCGCCTTGCCCGCCAGCGCCATGTGCGCCTCGCCGACGGCCTCGGACAGGGTCGGGTGCGGGTGGATGAAGGCGGCCACCTCCAGCGGCAGCGCCTCCCAGTTGTAGATCAGCTCCGCCTCGGCGATGAGGTCGGTGGCCCGCGGGCCCACGATGTGCACGCCCAGCACCTTCCCGCCGTCCTTGGCCGCCAGCACCTTCACATGGCCGCCGGCCTTCATCATCATCGCGCGGCCGTTGTGGCTGAAGGGGAACAGCTTCTTGTCGTAGGCGACGCCCTGCTCCTTCAGCGCCTGCTCGTTGTGGCCGACGCTGGCGACCTCGGGGTGGCAGTAGGTGACGCGCGGGATGCCGGCGTAGTCGATGGGGGTGACCGCCATGCCGGCGGCGTGCTCGGCGACCAGGAAGCCCTCCTGGAAGCTCGCGTGCGCCAGGCCCAGCGACGGTGGCGGCAGGATGTCGCCGACCGCGTAGACCGCCCCGCCGTCCCAGGAGGGGCCGGGGCGCAGGTAGGCGTCCACGGGGACGAAGCCGCGGTCGACGGTGACGCCGGCCTCCTCGAAGCCCATGTCCTCGGTCACCGGGCGGCGGCCGACGGCGATCATGAGCACGTCGCCCTCGAGCTGGCTCTCGCCGCCCTTGGCGTCCTGCACGGTCACCCGCACGCCGTCGCCGGCCTTCTCCACCTTGGTGACCTTGGTGTTGACCAGCGCGTCGATGCCGGCCTTCTTGAACTCCTTGGCCAGGGCCTTCTGGCTGTCGGCGTCCTCGTTCGGGATCAGGCCGGGCAGCATCTCCACCACGGTGACCTTCTCGGCGCCGTAGGCGTTCCAGACCGTGGCGAACTCCACGCCGACCGCGCCCGCGCCCAGGATGATCGGGCGCGTGGGCACGCGGTCCAGGAACAGCGCGTGGTCGGAGGTGATGACCGTCTCGCCGTCGACCTCGGCGCCCTCCACGGGGATCTCGCGCGGCACGGACCCGGTGGCCAGCACCAGGCCCTTGGCGGCCTGCAGGGTGCGCTCGCCCTCGTCGGTCTGCACCACGAGCGTGCGGGGGTCGCTGACGCGGCCGGTGCCCGCGACGGTCTCGATGCCGCGGGCCTTCATGGTGGCCTGCAGGCCCTTCCAGTTGGTGTCGACGATGGTGTCCTTGTACTGCTGCACCGCCGGCACGTCGATGCCTTCGAAGGTCGCCTTCACGCCGTACTCGGCGGCGTGGGCGGCGTGCTCGGCCACCTCCGCGGCCTGCAGGAGCGCCTTGGTGGGGATGCACCCCCAGTGCAGGCAGGTGCCGCCGACCTTGGCCTTCTCGACCAGCGCCACCTTCATCCCGATGCCGGCCGCGCGCAGGGCCGTCGAGTAGCCGCCGGTGCCGCCGCCGAGGACGAGGAGGTCGAAGGTGTCGGGCATCGCGTGGTGCTCCTGTTCGTGGTGGGTGACTCTCCTGAAGAATCCTAGCCCTACCGGTTAGCCTGCCCGCTCACACCGATGGCCGGGCGCCGCCCGGCGCGAGGAGGGCGACCGATGGGCGAGCGCACCGGCCCGCTGCACGAGCGGCACGTCGCGCTGGGCGCCGCCATGACCGACTTCGGCGGCTGGCTGATGCCCCTGCACTACGGCTCCGTGCTGGCCGAGCACCGCGCGGTGCGCGAGGACTGCGGCGTGTTCGACGTGAGCCACCTCGGCCGGCTGCTGGTGCGCGGCGACGGCGCGGACGCCGCCGTCTCGGCGGTGCTCACCAACGACGTGGCGGCCCTGGCGCCCGGGCGCGCGCAGTACTCGCTGTGCCTGGACGAGGCGGGCGGCATCGTCGACGACGTGCTGGTCTACCGGCTCACCGGCGGCTGGTCCGACGGCCTGCTGGTGGTGCCCAACGCCGCCAACGCCGCAGCGGTCGCGGAGCGCCTGCGCCACGCCGCCCCGGCGGGCACCCAGGTGCGCGACGTGCAGGACGAGCTGGCCTGCCTGGCCGTGCAGGGCCCCCGCTCGGCCGAGGTGGTCGAGGCCATCGGGATCCCGGTGGCCCGCTACGGCTACCTCGACTGCTTCGACATGGCCGGTGCGGGCGTGGTGGCCCGCTCCGGCTACACGGGGGAGCGCGGCTACGAGCTCTTCTGCCTGGCCGAGCACGCGCCCGTGGTCTGGGACCGGCTGCTGGCCGCCGGCGCGGCGCCCGCCGGGCTGGGCGCGCGGGACACGCTGCGGCTGGAGATGGGCTACCCGCTGCACGGCAGCGACATCGGCCCGGGCACCTCGCCGGTGGAGGCGGGCCTGACGTGGGCGGTCAAGGGCGAGCACGACTTCACCGGGCGCGCCGCGTACGAGGCGGCCAAGGCAGCCGGGCCGCGCCGCCGGCTGCGCGGCGTGCGCGTGGAGGGCCGCGGCATCCCGCGCGCGCACTGCGCGGTGTGGCGCGGCGGCGAGCGGGTGGGAGAGCTGACCAGCGGGACGTTCTCGCCGACGCTGGGCGTCGGCATCGGGATGGGGTATCTGGCGGCGGGGGTGGACGTGGGCGCGCGCGTGGAGATCGAGGTGCGCGGCAAGCGGCTGCCCGCCGCGGTGGTGGCGCCGCCGTTCGTGGACCGCAACCCGCGCACCTAGCCGCTACCAGACGGAGACTTCGACCAGGCGGGTGATCGTGCCCATCGTCGTGCGCACCCGGACGTAGCGCGCGTCGCCCTGCACCGAGACCGCCGTCGCCGGCCCGTGCGACTGCGTGCGCACCGGCGGCGTCCAGCGCACGCCGTCGGCGGACAGTTCCACGTCCATTTCCGACGGCTCGCCGCGCAGCACCACCAGCGAGCGCGGCGCCGCGCCGCCGAGGTCGAGCACGACCGACTCCTCGCGCCCGCCCTCGCCGGGCGCCGGCGGCGGTGGCGGCGGCTCTCCGCCGCGCGGCATGGACGGGTGCAGCGGCGTGCCCAGGTCGCCATCGG
>DATMKC010000064.1:0-8446 GCA_035553555.1 Egibacteraceae bacterium
CAGCCAGATCTTCTCCATGCTCATGGAGGGATCCGAGCCGCCGCCGCCCGGCTTCCAGCCGGCGCCCCTGTGGGGCAGTCCCGCTCACCTCGCCGGCCTGTTCCCGGAGGCTGAGCTGTCCACCAGCGTCGAGCGGCTCCCGTTCCGCTACGCCTCCGTGGACGACTGGCTGGAGTTCAACGAGCGCAACTCCGGCCCGGTGAAGCTGGCCAAGCAGCGGCTCGAGGCGGAGGGCCGCTGGGACGACCTGCGCGCCCGCGTCCGCGAGCTGGCGCTGGCGGCGAACCGTGCCTCGGACGGCGGCTTCCTGCTGATCGGGGAGTACCTGCTCGCCGAGGTGAACAAACCGTCGAATCCGGGTGTCCGAAATATCCCGTAGTCACCGGGTGCTGATGCGCGTACGGTGACTCACGGGGATGGGCTGGCATGGAGGTGGGGCAATGCCGATCCCGGCGTGGTGGAGCGACCACAGATGACGCTCACCCTTGACCAGTACAAGAACATCCAGCGGTACTTGTGGTCCACGGGCGACCTGGCCGCCCTCGACGCGCACGTCGAGGACGCGGCCGCCGACCTGGTGCACCGCCTGGCGCTGACACCCGGCGCGCGAGTCCTGGACATCGCGACGGGCACCGGCAACGCGGCGCTGTGCGCCGCCAAGGCCGGCGCGGAGGTGCACGGCATCGACATCGCGCCGGAGCTGTTCGACGACGCGCAGGCGCGCGCCGAGGAGCTCGGCCTGGACATCACCTGGCGTGAGGGGGACGCCGAGGCGCTGCCGTACCGGGACGCAGCGTTCGACCGGGTGGTGTCCAACTTCGGTGTGATGTTCGCGCCGCGCCACCGGCACGCCGCCCGCGAGCTCGTGCGCGTGCTCCGGCCCGGGGGGCGCTTCGCGCTCAGCACCTGGATCCCCACGGGCATCGTGGCCATGGTCCTGCACGCGCTGGACTCGCACTCCCCGCCCATGCCGGACTGGGCGATGCCCGCCATGAAGTGGGGCGACCCCGCGCACGTGGCCGACGTCTTCGAAGGCTTGGACGTGGAGCTGGAGTTTGCCACCGGCGCCGTCCCGTGGGTGTTCTCCTCCCCCGAGGACTGCGTGCGCTACCTGGAGGAGGTCGCCGGCCCCGTCATCGTCGCAAAGGCGGCGCTGCAGCAGCTCGGGCGCTGGGACGAGGCCCGCGCGCAGATGCTGGCCGGCCTGGAGCCGATGGTGCGGGCGGACGTGGGCGGGTGCTGGACGAACGCGCAGTACCTGGTGACCGTGGGCCGCAGGCTGCGCTGAGGCGGCCCGCGTATCCTGCGGCGTCCCCGACGCAGGAGCGCCCGCGATGATGTCCGCGCTGCTGGCCGGCGCGATCGCCGTGCCGATACTTGACCTGGGGTCGCGGCGGGGCTTCCTGCCGGCCTTCGCCGCCGGATCGGGCGCCGCCAGCGCGGACCAGCTCTACGCGGGCTTCCTGGGCCTGACGCTGCTCAACCCCATGACGGTCACCTACTTCGGCGCGCTGGTGCCGCGCGCCGCAGGCTGACCGGGGCCGCCGGCAGCCTCGTGATCCTCGCGCTGGCGGCCCGCATCCTGGTCTAGGAGCGGCCGTCGACCTCCTGGGCCTCCAGCAGGGCGGCCTGCTCCTGCTCCGCGCGGCGCTCCCAGTCGGCGTGGTGCACGTCGAAGCCGGCCGCGCGCAGGGTCTCGACCACCACGGGGTCGTCGTCCACCACCAGCGCGACCGCGCGCGTGCGCACCAACCCCCGCAGGAACTGCCGCTTCACCACCGCTGCCGGGCGGCGGTCCCCCGCCGGCCGCATGTGCAGCGGGTAGCTGCCCACGCCATGCGACTCAAGCCAGGCCTGTGTCTGCGGACGCGTGTGCTCCGGCCGGCCCGTGAGCAGCAGCACGTCGTGGTCGCGCGCCATCTCGCGCAGCAGCGCCAGGCCCTGCGGGTGCGGCTGGTCCCGGACCGCCGCGGCGAAGAACGCCTGCCAGTCCTTCGGCTTGGCGCGCACGTGGCACAGACGGTGCCGCACGTCGGCCAGCACGCCGTCGATGTCGAAGACCGCCACCGGGGCGGGCTCCGGCGCGGCCGCGGGGCGGATCGGCTCGCTCATGACGAGGCGATCCTGACCCCCGCGGCCACCGCCTACTCCCTGACCGTGTCCCGCCGGATGGCCTGCGCCTGCACGTCCGAATGGCGGAACGGCACTTCGTTCCACTGTTTCGCGGAGAACATCCGCAGCTGGTCCGCCCAGAACGGCGACGCCGGGTCGGTGGACTGCGAGTAGGTCACCAGCGTGCGCGCGGAGGGCCCGGCGTCGGTGAACGACACCGTCATGATGAAGCTGGAGCCGTGGTACACGTCGTTCCAGCCGCCCTGGCCGAGGGACGCGGCAATGTAGTTGAACACGCCCTCGACGTGCGGGCCGCCGTGCACCGGGATGCGCTCGGCGCCGCGGTACTCGCCCTGGATGTCTCCCAGCTTGGCGGCCGGGTCGATGCCGAACTGCCGCAGCGACAGCACGGCATCCGCGAAGGCGGTGCGCACCTGCGGGTGGGCGACGTTCAGGGTGTTGGGCGTGTTCAGCGGGTCCTGGGGGTTGAACGGCACGACCCAGGGGCCCCCGTTCACCGCGGCGGCCCGGCGCCAGAACTCGCGCCACACCGCCGCGCCGGTCGCGTCCAGGTTGGCGGTCGTGTCCCAGCCGGCGAGCGCCTGGCACGCGGCCGCGACGTCCACCTGGGCGCCGCCCGAGGAGATCATGGTCGGCGTGGTGGAGCACATCGTCACGGCGGCGTCCTTGGCCAGCTCACCGGACATGTTGCGATTGCTGAACAGCCGCTCGCCCAGCTGCGGAAGCTGCCAGCGGTCGCCCGGCAGGCCGTCCCGGCCGGCCAGGCGGTCCTCCATGATGTGCAGGCCCATCCGCGTGCGCAGGCTCCGGGCCGAGCGCTCGTCGCCGATGATGCGGTCGTAGCCCTCCAGGGGCTCGTGCGGGTTGGCCAGCCAGTAGCTGTCGTTGGAGTTGTGCACGTAGTCGTCGCGCAACAGGTCCGGCAGGTTGGCCGGCCCGAAGATGCCCGGCTGCACGGCGTCGGGGTCGGTCTTCCAGTCGCAGGCGCTGGTCGAGCCGTTCAGCACCGGCAGCCGCGCCGCCGCGAACGTGACCGCGCCCACGGGCGTCATGCACTGCGCCACCAGCTCGTCCGGCACGTTGGGCACCACCGACTGGTCGGCGTAGTACGCCTCGCCGCTGGAGTCGGCAGCCATGGTGTTCACCCAGGGGATGGCCTGCCACGTCTCCTGCGCCGCCTTGAGCTCGCGCACCGAGCCGGCCTTGTTCATGGCCAGGAACTGGTCGAGCACCCGGTAGTTCATCGCGTTGGCGTCGCGGATCGCGTAGGCCTTGGCCGGACTCCACTGCAAGAACGCGGCCGGGTACTCCACCACGGGGCCGTAGTGGCTGTGCCAGATGGTGGTGCTGCGCTGCTCCAGGGTCCCGTCGGGCCGCCGCGACTGCACCGTCACGGTCTGGGGCTGCAGCTCCCGGACCTGCCCGTCGTGCACGTACTTCGTGGGTTCCCCGGGGACCAGCGTGAGCTCGTAGGGCGTGAAGCGGTACGCGGTGGAGACGGTGTGGCTCCAGCCGACGTGTTCGTTGTGACCGATCAGCACGCCCGGCGCGCCGAACAGCGCCGCGCCGGAGACGTCCAGCTCTCCGGGGATGGTCAGATGCATCTGGTGGAAGCGCTCCGGGCCCTGCCACGGGAAGTGCGGGTTGCCCAGCACCATGCCCTTGCCGTTGGCCGTGGCGGCCTTGCCGATGCCGTAGGCGTTGCTGCCGATGCCCAGCGACTCGCTTGACGGCAGGGCGGCCGGGTCGAACTCATGGGCTGCGGGCACTGGCGGTGCGGCGGCTGGCAGCCCGGACGCCCCCGCGGCCGGGGGCTTGGCGTCCACGATGGCGCCGGCGAAGAAGAACGAGCTCGCCAGCAGCGTGAGCTGGTAGAAGCGGCGCTTCAGGTCCAGTTCGGTGATCGGGCGCACCCACGGCGCACCGTCACACGGCGTGCCGGCGGTGCCGTGGTCGGCGAGCCAGCGGTTGTAGCCGGCGGCGTAGCCGGCCACGACGCGCTTGACGTCGGCCGACATGCCCAGCGGCGGCGGCTGGTCGTAGCCGGCGGTGGCGTCGCGGTCGTTGAGGTGCTGGAAGAAGAAGTCGCTCTTCAGGTTGGTGGTGCGCAGGCCGTTGCCCCAGGAGCGGTACTCCCCGTCCGGCCCGAACCAGCGCGAGCGCTGCGCGTTGACCGTGACGATCTCCTCCGCCAGCGCGCAGAGGTTGTCCTTGGCGAAGGCGTAGCCGTAGCCGTAGCCCAGGCCCGCGTAGTCGTCCGCCGTCACGTGCGGGATGCCGTGGGCGGTCCAGGTGATGCGCGCGGAGAACTCCGGCGGCTGCGCCTTCGCGGCCAGCGGCACCACGAGCGGAAGGACGAGCGCGAGCAGCGCCAAGCGCGTGCCGAGACGGGTCATGCGGATCTCCTGCGTGCGAACGACATGGACACCCGGAACAGTTCGCCGCCGTCACGCCCGACTCCTGCCCGGCCGCGCCGCTAGCCGAGGTGAAGGGCGTAGCCCTCCGCCCGCACGCCGGGGGCCGGCTCGTGGTCCAGCGAGCGGTCGCGCACGAAGCCGAGGTGCTCGGACAGGTCCCGCACGGACTCCATCTCCTGCACCGCGGTGAGCACCAGCCGCGACACCCCGGCGGCGCGCGCGCGGGCGATGCCGTCCTCCATGAGCGCCCTGCCGACGCCCTGGCCCCGGCACTCCGGCGGCACGGCCAGCAGCCGCATGCTGTACGTCCCGGACTGGGCGCCACGCCAGTCGGTGTAGAGCGTGACGGACCCGATGAGGCGGCCGTCGCGCTCCGCCACCAGCAAGCGGGCGTCGCCCAGGCGGCCGCGCACGTTGGCGATGTCCTGGGCGAAGAACGACCAGGCGTCGGGCGACATCCGCGCGGCGTACTCCGCGTACGCGTCCACGATCAGGGACGCGACGATGTCCAGCTCGTCGTCGCGCGCCTCGCGAATGGTCAGGTCGCCGCTCATGGCGTCACCCTACCCAACGGCCGGACAGGGTGCCCGGGCGTAGCAGCCGATTGGCCGTCGGCGCGCCCGGCGTGCTCTGATTGACGCGCGCACCGGCGTGGTAGGTAGTGCGGCAGGTGTTCGACTCCTACCGCGACGGACGATGGGAGCGACGTGGACGAAGCGCGCCCGGAGGGCCACCCGCCCCCCGAACGGCCTGGCGGCCTCATGGTCGTCGGGCAGGAGCTGCCCCCGCCCAGCGAGGTCAACGACCTGCTCGCCGGGGCCTTCGCCGGGCTGGCCCTGCTGGGTGCGGCGGTGTTCGGCGTCGGCTTGGCGCTGCGCCTGCCGATGGAGGTCTACGGCGGCGGCCTGGCGGTGTGCCTGCTGGCGCTGGCCATCGCGGTGCGGCGCTACTTCGCCGCGGCCTACCCGGACATCGAAGCCGTGGAGCCGCGGGAGCTGCCGCCCCAGGAGTCCGACGTGGCCCGGGATTCCAGGCTGTCGTCCGTGGAGCGCGCGCAGCCGCCCACGCTGCCGCGGCGCCTGCTGCTGGCCGCCGCCGGAGTGCTGGGCGTGTCCTTCGCCGTGCCGGTGTCGTCGCTGGGGCCCGCGCCAGGCGACGCGCTGCGGCGCACGGCGTGGGCCCGGGGCACGCGGCTGGTCACCACGGAGGGACGCCCGCTCAAGCCGGAGGACGTGGTGACCGGGGGCATCGCCACCGTCTGGCCGCAGGGGGCCATCCAGGCCGAGGACGCCAGCGTCGTGCTGGTACGCCTGTCCGGCGTGCAGCCGATGCGGCCGACGAACCTGGACTGGGTGGTCAACGGCGAGCTGGTCGCCTACTCCAAGTTGTGCACCCACGCGGGCTGCCCGGTGGGGCTGTTCCGTGAGCGCGACAACGCGCTGTTCTGCCCGTGCCACCAGTCCACCTTCGACGCCGCGCGCGGCGCCGTGCCCACGTTCGGCCCGGCCGCGCGGGCGCTGCCGCAGCTGCCGCTCGGCGTGGACGACGAGGGCTACCTGGTCGCGCTGGGCGACTTCACCGAGCAAGTCGGACCGGCGTTCGGATGAGCGGCCGCGCGGGCGCGGGCACCCGGCGGCTCAGGCCCCTGCTGTCCTGGGCGCTGCTGGCCGTCGCGGGCACGGCGCTCACGGCCGGGGCGCCGGGAGCCCAGGCGCAGCAGGACGCGATCGATCCCGCCACGGCGATCCAAGGGGCCGACGTCTACACCTCGCAGTGCGCGCGGTGCCACGGCGCGGCGGGGCAGGGCGGGCAGACGCCGAGCGGGCCGGACGCCCCGGCGCTGCGCGGCGCGCACATCGCGCTGGTCGACCTGGTGCTGCGCACCGGCCGCATGCCCCCGGGCGACCCCGACGGCGACACCAAGGCGCGGCGGCCCCTCACCGACGAGCGCCGCGACGCGCTGCTGGCGTGGATGGACGACCAGCTGGGCCTGCGGGGCGAGATCCCGCGGGTGCCGGTGGGCGGCAACCCGGCGCGCGGGCAGGAGGTCTATGCCGCCAACTGCGCGCAGTGCCACGGCTCCACCGGCGGCGGCGGCGTCGCCGGCGGCGGCGCGTTCACGCCGGTGCTGGTGGACCGCGAGCCGCTCGTGATCGCCGAGGCGATCCGCATGGGGCCGTTCCAGATGCCGCAGTTCGGCGAGGACGTGATCAGCGACCGGGAGCTGGCGGACACCATCGCGTTCCTGGAGGAGGTGCAGGGCGAGCCCGGCACGCCGGTGGGCCTGGTGGAGCTCAACCCGGTGTTCGCGGGCGCGTTCGTGTTCGCCATCTCGCTGGCGGCGATCGTCTCGGCGATGTGGCTGTCCGGGCGCGTGTCGATGTTCCCCGACGCCCCGGAGGACGGTGAGCAGCCGTGACCCCGTGGTTCGAGTGGCTGCTGCAGGCGATGGACGAGCGCCTGCGCCTGCGGGCGCCGGGCCGCAAGACGCTGAACAAGGTGTTCCCGGACAACTGGTCGTTCCTGCTGGGCGAGATCGCGCTGGTGTCGTTCGGGATCCTGGTGCTGACCGGGATCTTCCTCACCATGTTCTTCTCGCCGTCCACCGCGCCGGTCGTCTACGACGGCGGCGCCGAGCTGTACCGGGGGCGGGAGCTGCCCGCAGCGTTCGAGTCGATCGTGCGGCTGACCCACGACGTGCCGGGCGGGCTGTTCTTCCGGCGCATCCACCGCGGCGCGTCGCACCTGTTCATCGCCGCGACCGTCATGCACCTGCTGCGCGTGATCCTGACGGGCGCGTTCCGCCGGCCTCGCGAGATCAACTACCACGTCGGCATCGTGCTGCTCACGCTGGCCTTCGGCGCCGGGTTCACCGGCTACTCGCTGCCGTTCGACTCGCTGGCCGGCACGGGCATCCGCGTCGCCTACAGCGAATTGCTCAGCTTCCCGTTCGTGGGGGACCGCCTGGCCTTCTGGATCTTCGGCGGCGACTTCCCCACCGGGAACATGATCCCGCGCTTCTTCGTGTTCCACGTGCTGCTGATCCCGGGCCTGCTGATCGGGCTGATCTCCCTGCACCTGGCGATCATGGCGCGGCAGCGCCACACGCAGTTCCCGCGCCCCGGCATCGACGGGCACCGCTTCGTGCTGGGCAAGCCGCTGTGGCCCAGCCAGTTCGCGATCACCACGTCGCTGGTGCTGTGGACCGGCGGCCTGCTGGCGCTGGCCGCGGTGCTGATCCCCTGGAGCGACGTGTTCCTGATCGGCCCCTACCGGCCCGGCGAGGTGGGCAACAACGCCCAGCCCGACTGGTTCCTGTTCTGGCTGGAGGGCGCGCTGCGCATCCTGCCGCCCGTGGAGTTCGACCTGCCCGGCGTGACCGTGTCCGGGCCGTTCCTGGCCGGCATCGTCCTGCCCGGCCTGGTGTTCGGCTACCTGGCCGCCTACCCGTTCATCGAGCGGAAGGTCTACGGCCTGCATGGCGAGTGGCACGTGCTCACCAACCCGCTGGAGGTGCCGCTGCGGGCCGCGTCCGCGGTCACGGTGTTCACGTTCGTCCTGATCCTGTCGGCAGCGGCGACCAACGACATCCTCAGCCGCATGACGCGCATCCCGATCGAGACGATCACCTGGTTCTTCCGCGTCACGTCGATCGTGGTGCCCGCGGCCTTGGGCTACCTGGCGTGGCGCTACGCGGCACGGCGCGGCGCGCGTGCGGGCGGCGTAGCCTCTTCGGAGACATGAGCACCGACAACCGCAATCTCGCCCTTCTCGCCCACCTGTCCGCCCTTGTGGTCTTCATCGGCGTGCCCTCGTTCGTGGGGCCGCTGGTGGTCTGGCTGTGGCAGCGCGACAGCGACAGCTTCGTCGCCGAGCACGCCCGGGAGGCGCTGAAC
>DATMKC010000065.1:0-7305 GCA_035553555.1 Egibacteraceae bacterium
GTCGAAGGCCGTCTCCACGATGAGCGCGTCGGC
The DNA here is from genome assembly GCA_035553555.1 of Egibacteraceae bacterium. Lineage (GTDB taxonomy): Bacteria > Actinomycetota > Nitriliruptoria > Euzebyales > Egibacteraceae > DATMKC01. The sequence continues at coordinate 34 of DATMKC010000065.1, forward strand.
GCCGCCGGCCACCAGCCCGCGGACCTGGCGCACGTAGCCGTCGACCATGCGGTCGTAGTCGATGAAGTCGGCAGCGTTCGGGTCCTTGCCCAGTGACAGCGTGGGCGCCTTGGTGCCCGGGCCGATGGAGCCGATCACGAAGCCGGAACCATGCTGCGTGACCGCCTCGCGGGCCACCCGGGCGGCGGCCTCGTTGAGCGACTCGGTCTCCGCCCCCAGGCCGTACTCGTCCAGCACCCAGGGCGCGCCGCCGAACGTGTCGGTCTCCACGGCGTCGACGCCGGCGTCCAGGTAGGCCAGGTGCACGTCGCGGATGACGTCCGGACGGGTGCGCACCAGGACCTCGTTGCAGCCCTCCAGGCCCGCGAAGTCCTCTGCGGTGAGGTCGCGTGCCTGGATCTGCGTGCCCATGCCACCGTCGAAGACCAGGACGCGGCGGGACAGTTCGGAGAGGAAGTCGCTCATGGTGTGCCGCCATGGTAGTCCGCCCCCCGCCTGGCGGGGACACGGCGGCGTGGCGCCAAGCGGGAGACGACACACCGACGTGATTCACTTGCCGCCGACGCCGACCACGAGGACGCACGCATGGAAGAGCAGTCTGACGCCGCGCGCGATGGCGGCCGGGTGCTGCGCTTCCCGGTGCGGGAGGCCACTCGCCCCGTCGCCCAGCGAGACCTCCCGCCTATCGGCGGCAGCGCGCTGCTCGTCGGCGACGCGCAGGACGCGCTGGCCGGCTTGCTCGCCGAGCACGCCGGCTCCGTGCGCGCGGCGCTGCTGGACCCGCCCTACAACACCGCGTCCCGGTTTCATCACTACGACGACTCGCTGTCGCACGACGCGTGGCTCGCGGAGCGGCGCGAGCACTTCGCGCTCGTGCGGGAACTGCTGCGCGAGGACGGCTCCCTGTGGGTCCACCTGGACGACAGCGAGATGCACTACGGCAAGGTCATGCTCGACACGCTGTTCGGCCGGTCCAACTTCGTCGCCACCGTGGTGTGGCAGAAGACGCGCAGCCGCGAAAACCGCACCGACCTGTCGACGACCCACGAGTACGTCCTGGTGTTCGCCAAGGACCGGCGCGCCTGGGCGGCCGCCCGCAACCTGCTGCCGTTCGGCGAGGAGCAGCTCGGGCGCTACCGCAACCCGGACGGTGACCCGCGCGGCCCCTGGACGTCTGGCGACCTCACGGCCAAGGCGGGTCCCGGGCGCAGGGCGTCGCAGTTCTACGACGTGGTGACGCCGAGCGGCCGCGTGGTCCGTCCCGCCAAGGGCATGGCGTGGCGCTACACGCGCGAGCGGTTCGACGAACTGCTCGCCGACGGGCGCATCACCTTCGGGGACGGCGCGCAGATGCCGCGCCTCAAGCGGTTCCTCTCCGAGACCAAGGGCGGCTTGGTGCCCACCACGTGGTGGCCCGGCTTGGAGGTCGGCACCACGGACACGGCCAAGAAGCACCTGCGGCGGCTGTTCCCGGACCTGGTGCCGTTCGAGACGCCGAAGCCGGAGGAGCTGGCGCTGCGGGTGCTGCGCATCGCCACGGATCCCGGCGACCTGGTGCTGGACTGCTACGCGGGGTCGGGCACGACGCCGGCGGTCGCCCACAAGTCCGGGCGGCGCTGGATCGCGGTGGAGCGCGAGCGCCGCACCGTCGACGAGTTCCTGCTGCCCCGGCTGGACCGTGTCGTCGCGGGTGAGGACCCCTGGGGCGTGACCGCCGAGACCGGCTGGACGGGCGGGGGCGACTTCGCGTTGCTGGACCTCGCGGAGGTCAGCGGGGAACTGGCGCGCTGAGCCGGGCACGGAGGAATTCCTCCATGCGCCCGCACAGCGCCTGCTCGCCGGCCGGCTCGGCGAGGCGTGAGAGGTCCACGGCCAAGGTGGACAGGCGCGACGGCCGCCCGGCGCCAGGCACCGCCCACTCGTGTTCGTCCTCGGTGCCGCCGGGCTGCACGGGCCAGACCAGCGCCACCTCGTCGCAGTCGAGCACCTTCCCGCCGGCGATCACCTGATAGGCGTCCGCCGTCGTCGGCCTGCCCTCCACCTTGTACTTCGCGTCCAGGACCATGACGGTCCGGCCGCCCCGCAGCAGCCGCACGTCCGGCGTGGTGCGCAGGGCCTGGCCGCGCGCCGGCAGTCCCAGCGGCACCGACGACTTCACGGTGCGCAGGCCCAGGCGCCGGGCGGCCTGCGCGCAGACGCGTCGCACCAGCGCCTCGAACACGCGCTCGGTCACCCAGAGGAACCCCTGCAGCTCCGCCTGGCCCGGTCCGTGCGCCTCGCCGCGGCTCTGCAGCAGGAGCCTGGCGATCTCCACGGCGGGGGCCAGCGCGCGGTGCTGCGGGCCGTGAGCCAGGCGCCGCGCCTCCTCCAGGCGAGGCGGCACCACGCCGACCCCCGCCAGCGTGTCGGCCCATTCGGCGAGCGCGCGCGCCCGCGCCGGCGACGACACGTCCGCGGCGAGGTGCCGCGCCGCCCAGCGCAGCAGCCGGTTGATCGGGATGTCCTCGTCGAGCGTGTCCACGACGCACGGCAGCGACCACGGCTCGGTGACGAGCTCGGCCCACCGGCTCTCGTCGAGGCGTCCGAGCAGGACGGGCTCGGTCGTCTCCCGCTCGACGTAGCCGCGTGGCAGCCCCCGCGCCGCCCCCAGGGAGACCGAGCGCAGGAAGGCCTCCGCGAGCAGGTCCGCCAGCGGGGCGTCGCTGTCTCGCACGGCCTCGGTCGGCTCGTCCAGCAGCACGTCGTCGCCCGCGAGCAGCAGGATCCGCCACAGCGCGCGGCGCCAGGTGCCGCCCTCGCGGGCGTCCTCCGGCAGGAACTTGGGCAGGATCTCCAGGTGCAGGCCCGCGACGGACGCGAAACCGGTCAGGTAGCGGGCCCGGACGCTCCAGGACCCGCCGCGGCGCGTGAGCTCCAGGGGAGACGCGGGCAGGCCGTAGAGCTGGCGCCACCGTTCTGCCTGGGCGTGCAACTGCTCGACCTGGTGCGCGCCGATGTCGCCCAGCCGGACCGCCTCGCCGAACTCCCGCAGGGCCAGGCTGGCGCGGTGAGCGGTCGCGCCCGCCGCGCGTGGGGGGCGGGGAGTCCGGCCAGCCGCACCGGCTGCGCGATCTGCGGCCCGTCCTCCTCGCGCACGCCCAGGCGGGCGCGAGGCCGGAACGCGTAGTCACCGCCCTCCGGCGGGTCGTCCACCTTGAGCAGGCGCGCCAGCTGCTGTGGCCGGCCGGCGCAGCGGTCCTCCAGCTGCGGGCGCAACTCGGCGTCCCACGCCTTGGTCAGCGCGGTCCAGCGATCCGGCGGCTCGGCCAGCACGACCTCCCACAGCAGGCCATGGCCGAGCTCGAACTCCTCGCCCATGTCCGCGGCGATGGCGACGTTCAGGCGGTCCAGCAGCAGTACCGCGGTCTCCTCCGCGCTGAGCCGCTCCCAGTCGCCGCCGTCGCCGCCGCGCACTTGTTCGGCCTGCTGCGCCAGCGCGGTCCAGTCCAGGCCGAGCGCTCCGGCCAGCAGTGCCAGGTCCGGGCGCAGGTCGATCCGGTCGAACCGGCGCGCCAGTGCGCTGTCCAGCGGGATCGCGGCCCGGTCGACGGAGTTCATGGACGCCACCAGGTAGACGTGGTGGGGCATGTGGAACGGGTGCGGCAGGGCCGCGGAGCCACCCAGGGGCCGCTGCAGCTCCTGCGTGCGCCCGTCGCGGACGTCCAGTTGCGGCAGCGGCACGGGGACGCGCAGCGGGTTGTCCTTGCCCTCCGCGTCCGCCGCCCGGTACTCCGCGTCCAGGAACGTCAGCATCTCGCCGAAGGCGCGCGCGGCGTTGGCCCTGTTGATCTCGTCGATGACGATCACCGCCGAGGCCGTGTCCGTGTCGGGGTCGGCGACCTCCCAGATGGCGTCGAGGAGCCGGCCCATGCGCGGCTTGAGGGCCGTGCCCCCGTCCTCGGGCTGGGGACGCAGGCCCAGCATCAGGTCCGCGTAGGAGGTGTTCTGGTGGAAGGTGAGCCAGTCCGTGCGCAGCGGCGTGGGCAGGGGCACCTCCAGGCCGGCCGGGCGGAACGGGTTGCCGGCGTCGTCGGTGTCCAGCAGCAGCCCCGGGCCGCCGTCGTCCTGGGCCAGCATCTGCCACAGCGTGCTCAGGATGCGCGTCTTGCCGGTGCCGGGCGGGCCGTACAGCAGCGCACCGCGCCCCCGGCTCCACGCGTCGAAGATCTGCGAGATCACCTTCGCCTCGGGCTCGCCAGCGCCGGAGCTGTCCACCATGCGCACACCGTCCTGCTGCTCGTAGATCGCCCGCAGGCGCGGGTCGTCCGGCCAGTCCTGCGGGTAGTCCTCGTCCACCTTGAACCCCGCCCAGTAGGACCCGTCGGCGGTCTGCACCAGGTACACCGTGAGCCCGGGCGGGCACGCCGCCTTGATCTGCTCGTCGGTGCTGCCGGGCGGCGCTGCGGGGAACCCGCGCGCGGGGTCCCATGCCGGGTGGCGCGCGGCGCTGGGCGCGAAGCGGTTCTGGCGCTCCAGGATCATGCGGTCGCCGGACTTGCGGCCGAAGTCGATCGGGGCCTGGACGCTCGGCGCGCCGATCACCCGCGCGACGATGGTGTGCCGCGCCGGCTTGTCCTCGTCGTCGCGCCGCCCGCCGGTGAAGGCGAGCGTCTCGTCGACGGCGCGGCCGGGGACCTCGATGAACAGCGAACCCCAGCCGCCGCTGTCATAGGCCTGCGAGTGCTCGATGTTCCAGAAGCTGCTCGCCAGGACGCGCCGCCACCACACGGCCCTCACCGGCAGCAGCGCCATCAGGCCAGCTCCACGTGGTAGAGGTGCTCGGTCACCGAGCCTTCCTTGCCCCCGTTGCTGCGGAAGCGCTTGATGTCCAGCTCGTGGCGCGTCACGCGCCCGAACTCTGAGAACAGCTCCAGCGCGGCGTCCGGGGCCAGCAGCCCGTCCTCGCTGTAGCTGATCAGCACGTGGGCCGCCCCGACCCGCTTGAGCACCTCCCGGAAGGCCTCGGCCACGGTGCGCTTGGAGCAGAACGCCGAGGACTGCGGGTACCAGTCCCGGAGTCCGCCCTGGCCCACCGGCTCCGGCTCGTCCTCCCGCGCGATCGTCTCGGGGATGTGGTACTGCCCGGCGTACTGGCGCTTGGTGTACGGCGGGTCCAGGTAGCACAGGTCCACGTCGAGCCGGGCGGCCAGGTCCTCCACGCGACCTTGCAGCACCGCGTGCCGCCCCGGGGTGGGCACGAACACCGTCGGCGCCAGGGTCAGCGGCTCCAGCGACGAGCGGTTCCACGACGAGCGGAAGTAGCCGTACGTGCCGGCGATGTTGGCCACCCGGTTGACCGCCAGGACCAGGTCGTGCAGCAGCAGGTCCGCCTCCCGGCCGGTCAGCGCTCCTTCGGCGCGCCAGTCGCGGATCCGCGCGCGGATGGCGTCGATGCGGGCGGCGTTGTGCGCGGTGAAGTAGCGCCGGGGCGGGCAGCCGTTGCGCGGTGTCCCGCCGTCGCTGTACTCGCGGTGGAACAGGCCCTCCTGGCCGGGAAGGCCGTTGAGGGCGCGCAGGACGCCGTCGTAGGAGCCGCCCGGGGCCCCGCGGAAGGCGGGCCGCCGCTTGCACAGCAGGCGCGCCTTGGCGTGCAGGACCGGGAAGCGCAGCTCGTCGGCCACCGTGACGTCGTAGCCGGCCTGGGCGAAGGCCCAGGCGACGCTGGCGGTCCCGCACATCGGGTCCGCCACCCGCGCCGGCGGGCGCGCGACCGTCCGGGCCACGTCGACGATCCACGCGGCCAGCTTCGTCTTGTTGCCCAGATAGCGGTACAAGCGCGCTCCCGGAACCCGGTGGCCTCAACGGTCCGGAGTGTACGGGGGAGGGGTGACAGCCTCCGGCGGGTGACTACCGCCAATTGACGAATTGGGGTCTTCCCAAGCGGCCGGTGCCTTGGGATGCTCATGTCGCGAAGTCCGATCGCACGCCGCCCGCGGCGTCGACGAAGGAGAGGGCCATGCAGAGCCCGATCACCGAGGACGGCCTGCACATCGCCGGCGAGGACGAGATCGACCTCGACAACGACGCGCTGGACCCGGACGCGCTCGACCCGGACGAGCGCCACGCCGAGGAGCGCACGTGGAGCGACGCCGACGCCGACGGCGAGCTGGAGTCCTTGCGCGCGGCCTTCGTGGACGCCTTCAACAGCCGCGACCTCGAGGACCTGCTCGGCATCGTCGCCGCCGACGTGGAGGTGCCCGACCTGCCGGGCGAGGACGGCGCCGGCGCGCTCGCCATGGAGCTGGAGCGGATGTGGGCCAACGCCCCCGCGCTGCTGCTCACCCGCGCCTTCTTGGATGGCCGCCCCTGCGCGGTCGCGTGGCTGCCGGACGAGGAGGACTGCTGGTCCCGGGTGGCGCTGGTGTGCTTCGAGCACGACGGCGACAAGCTCACGCTGGTGGCGGTGCCCGACGACGTCGACGCGATGGAGCGCGCCGAGGCGGAGGCGCCGGACGGTGACGAGTTGGACGAGTGGTCCGACTGGAGCGAGTGGGAGACCGGCGAGGAGACCCACCTGCGCGTGCGCCTCAACGCCTGACCGTCAGCGGCGGGGGCGGCGGTGGCCGGGGGCCAGGCGGACCCTGGCGTCCACCACGGTCACGCCGTTGTGCTCGCGGTGCACGAACACCGGGTTGCAGTCCAGCTCCGCCAGCTCCGGCACCTCCTCCACCAGCGCGGACAGCCGGTACAGCAGGTCCTCCAGCGCCGCGATGTCGGCGGGTGGCGCGCCGCGGTAGCCGGTCAGCAGCGGGTAGCCGCGCAGGGACGTGAGCATGTCGCGCACGTCGGTGTCGGTCAGCGGGTGGATGCGCACGCTCACGTCGCGCAGCAGTTCCACCAGGGTGCCGCCCATTCCGGCGACCAGGATGGGGCCGAACGTGGCGTCGTGGGTGACGCCGACCATCATCTCGACGCCTTCGCCGGCCATCGCCTGCACCAGGAAGCCATGCTCCTCCAGCTCCCCGTGCTCCGCGCGCACCAGCTCGCGCGAGATCGCGTACACCGCCTCGCTGATGTCCTCGGGTGCCTCCAGCCCCAGGTGCACGCCGCCCAGCTCCGTCTTGTGCACCGGCGCGGCGGACTTCACGGCGACCTTGCCGCCGATCTCGCGCGCCGCGCGCACGGCGGCCTCCGCGTCGTGGACCACCCGCGCCATGGCGGTGGTGACGCCGAAGGCCGACAGCAGCCGCTCGGTCGCCTCGGCGCCCAGCCACACCCCTTCCTGGCCTGCCC
>DATMKC010000066.1:0-2917 GCA_035553555.1 Egibacteraceae bacterium
CTCCTGGTGCCGGGCGGCCAGCGCCCGGAGCAGCCCTTCGCGGCCGCCGAAGTGGTAGCTCAGCGCGGAGTTGTTGCGCTGGCCGGCCCGGGTGGTGATCTCGGCCAGGGACGGCCCGTGGACCCCGCGCTCGGCCATCAGCTCCTCGGCCGCGTCGAGCAGCCGCTCGCGGGTCTGGTCGCCGCGGGAGCGGCGCGCCGCGGGGCTGGTCACGGCGTGGAGTGAACCACCGGAGGGGCTTGCGCTCGGACGCGGCAGGGGCCACAGTAAGAAGACCTTCTCAAATGCACCACGCCGACGCGTGGCGGACAGGAGCCTCCCCGTGACGATCTCGCCCGATCGGATCCCCGAGCGCACGTCCACGCCGGCGCGCTTCAACGGGCTGCCGATGCCCAAGCAGGCGTCCCTGCTGTTCGAGGAGGACCTGCGCCCGCGCGTGATCCGGGAGCACCGGGGCCGGTGGCCCTTCCCGATCCCCAACGGCTGGTTCATCGTCGCGATGAGCGAGGACCTGCCGGTGGAGGGCGTGGAGCCGATCTACGCCTTCGGCAAGGAGCTGGTGCTGTTCCGCGACGCCTTCGGGGCGCCGCGCGTGCTCGACGCCCACTGCCCGCACCTCGGTGCCCACCTCGGCGTCGGCGGGCAGGTGGACGGGAGCTGCCTGCGCTGCCCGTTCCACGGCTGGGCGTTCAACGGCGAGTCCGGCAGGTGCGAGGACGTCCCGTACGACGAGAGCAAGAAGATGCCGACCCGGGCGCGCATCGGGACCTACCCGACGATCGAGCGCAACGGCGCCATCTGGGCGTGGCACCACCTCGAGGGCGGCGCGCCGTTCTACGACGTGCCGGAGGTCTTCGAGTTCTCCAGCCCCGACTGGTCGGCGCCGGTCATGCGCGAGTTCACGATCCGCACCTGCGCGCAGGAGATGGCCGAGAACAACGTCGACCTCGCGCACTTCAAGTTCGTGCACGGCTTCGCCGCCGAGCCCGAGGAGAACTTCGTCGTCGACGGCGCGTACAAGCGCGCGGAGCGCAACGACGGGTCGTTCACCCGCGAGGGGTTCGGCCTGGGCCTCGGCGTCCTGCGCGTCCGCGACTTCGTCACCTGGATCTCGAGCACGACGCCCATCGACCGCGACACGGTGCACGTCCGCTGGATCTTCACCGCGCCCGCGAAGAACGGCCCGGAGGGCCTGGAGAACGCCGTGCACCGCTTCTGCGAGGGCATCAGCCAGGACATCCCGATCTGGGAGAACAAGATCTACCAGGACCGCCCGGTGCTGCGCGGCATGGAGGGCGACATCATCCAGCACCGCCGGTGGAGCGAGCAGTTCTACAGCGGCTGGCCGGTCGACGAGGTGCCGGCGCAGGGCGGCCCGGCATGAGCAAGACCTGGTTCATCACCGGTGCGTCCCGCGGCTTCGGCCGCCTGTGGTCGCAGGCCGCGCTGGAGCGGGGCGACCGCGTCGCGGCGACCGCCCGCGACACCGCGACGCTGAAGGACCTCGCCGAGGCGTACGGCGACGCGGTCCTGCCGCTGCAGCTCGACGTCACCGACCGCGCCGCCTGCCGCGAGACCGTGCAGCAGGCGCACGACCGCTTCGGCCGGCTCGACGTCCTGGTGAACAACGCCGGCTACGGCCACTTCGGCTTCGCCGAGGAGCTGACCGAGCAGGAGGCGCGGGCCCAGCTCGAGACCAACTTCTTCGGCGCGCTCTGGACGACGCAGGCGGCGATCCCGCTGATGCGCGCGCAGGGCAGCGGGCACCTGGTGCACGTGTCCAGCCTGGCCGGCGCCGTGGCGTTCCCGGGCCTGTCGATGTACCACGCCTCCAAGTGGGCGCTGGAGGGCATGGCCGAGTCCGTGGCCGGCGAGGTGGCCGGCTTCGGCATCCGCACGACCATCATCGAGCCGGGCGGCTACAGCACCGACTGGGGCGCTGACTCCGCCGCCCGCTCCGAGGGCATCGACCTGTACGACGAGGTGCGCGAGCTCATCGCCGCCGGCGCCCACCCGAGCGCCCAGCCGGACCCGTCCCTCACCGTGCCGGCGGTGCTCGCCGCCGTGGACGCGGACGAGCCGCCGCTGCGCCTGCTGCTCGGGTCCTTCGCCTTCGACATGGTCGTGCCGATCGTGGAGAGGCGCGTCCAGGACTGGCGCGCCTGGGAGGACCTGAGCCGATCGGCCAGCCCCTCGTGACCGCCGTCCCGGTCGCGGAGCTGTCCGACGAGGAGCTCGAGCGGCAGTGCACCGTCGTGCACGCCACCCGGCACTGGACCTTCCTGCACGGCACCGCCGAGCAGTTCCGCACGCACACCGAGCGGATGCTGGTGCTGGAGCAGGAGTACCTGCGCCGCTTCCCGCAGCGCACCTGGCAGGGCGGCGGGGCGGACGCCGCGGCCGCCGGCGAGGACGACGCCGACGCGCAGGAGTCTGCGCGCCTGCGCCTGCTGCTGCTCAGCCTCAAGGCACAGGTCGACGCGGCGCTCGTCGTGCCGCCCGCCGCAGGACCGGCACCCGACGACGACGCCGTCCGGGCGCTGCTGCGGGCCGTCGGCGACGCCGGCGGCCGGCTGCACAAGCTCGCCCTGCACCAGCTGGCCCGCTCGCACGGCCTGACGCCGCCCGAGCTGGCCACGCTGTACCGCAGCGACCCGCCGCTGCTGCGCGTCGAGCGGGACGAGCGCGTGCTGACGGACGCGGGGCGCGCGCGGCTGTCCGGCTGAGCACCGCCGCGGGCGCGGCGTCAGCCCTGCGCGCTGGGGAACCGCGGCGGCCGCTTGCCGACGAAGGCCGCCACCCCCTCGAGCCCGTCGCGGCCGCCTGCGAGGTCGGCGATGGACTGCGCCTCGGCGTCCAGCTGCTCGTCGTAGGCCGCGCCGCCCGCCTGCTCGACCAGCCGCCGCGTGGCCTGCAG
>DATMKC010000067.1:0-2082 GCA_035553555.1 Egibacteraceae bacterium
CTGCTGGACGAGCCGCTGCTTGCGGCGCTTGGGCTGCCGGCCCCGTCGCCGGCCGATCGCCGCCTGGTCGAGGGCACGCTGCGGGCGCGGGCGCGGCTGCTCGCCGAGCTGCCGCCCCGGCGGCACCCCAAGACCGTGACGGACAGGCCGCACCGGACCTATCCGGCCGGATACGCGATCGACGAACTGGGCCCCGAGGGCGCGGGGGGCGGGCTGCCGTCGCCGCTGGAGGCGGGCGCGTGACCGGCGGGCTGGACGACCACCGGCTGGCGGCCGAGCTCGCCCGCCGCGCCGGGGAGGCGCTGCTGGAGCTGCGCGCCGAGGCCGAGCGCGACCCCGGGCGGCGCTGGACGCTGCGCGACGACGGGGACCTGCTGGCCCACCGGCTGCTGATGGACGCGCTGCGCCAGGCGCGTCCCGGGGACGCGGTGCTGAGCGAGGAGGGGCGCGACCACCCCGCCCGGCTGACCGCCGAGCGCGTGTGGATCGTGGACCCCTTGGACGGCACCAGGGAGTACGGGGACCCGCCCAGGGACGACTGGGCCGTGCACGTCGCGCTGTGGTCGGCGACCGCGGGGGACCTGGTGGCGGGGGCGGTGGCGCTGCCCGCCCGCGGCGTGGTGCTGTCCACCGCCGAGGCGTCGGCGCCGCTGCGGCAGGCGCCCCCGGCGCCGCGCCTCCTGGTCAGCCGGTCGCGGCCGCACCCGCTGGTGACGCACGTGATCGCCCCGGCCGTCGACGGCGTGCTGGTGCCCATGGGCTCCGCGGGCGCCAAGGCGATGGCCGTGGTGCTGGGCGAGGCGGAGGTGTACGCGCACGCCGGCGGCCAGTACGAGTGGGACAGCGCGGCGCCGGTCGCGGTGGCGCGCGCCGCGGGCCTGCACGCGTCGCGGCTGGACGGGTCGCCGCTGGTCTACAACCGCGAGGACCCGTACCTGCCGGACCTGCTGATCTGCCGTCCGGAGCTGGCCGACCGCGTGCTGGCCGCCCTCGCCGCCGCCTGAGTCCCCGCCCAGGCCCCCAAGTTGGAAGGTCAGGCCGTATACCGTTCTAGTTATGTGCCATGCAGTCGGGCACCACAGACGTTGAGCATCCACCCACGGAATTTTTGGACGCGGCTCTGTAGCGTGAGCGGCTGTGACCGTCGACACGTCGTCGTGGGTACGTGAGTAACCACATCGAGTTGATGTCGCGCATGGCCGACGATCACGACGATCACGTTTCAACACGTCCGAAGTCCCCTGAGTCCTCGGGGTCGACCGTGACAAGGTGTGCCGGCTCATCCACGCGGGTGTCCCTCCGGTCCGCAGGAAGGTGGCGTGTTCTTCCTCCGTCCGGAACGTCCAAGGGGTGGCGCGCCAAGTTCGAGCAAGGCCAGCCAAGAGGGACGGCGAGCTGTGGGCGCTAGATAGGGCCGAGCATTCGGCTGCCGCCGCCGGAGTGGTCGAGTCGGTAGGTCCGGCTTTAAGCACAGGGTTGGCCGTGGCCGACGAGGGTGAAGTCGGCCGAGCCGATGCCGCCGCCTCCCGCGCTGTTGTCGGGACCGCCGGAGGCGGCGAACACCTGCGCGAACCCGGGTGGAGCGTTGGGCGGAACCACGAATGTCCAGGTGTAGCGCCCTTGGTCATCGCTGGGAGCGATGAACATGTTCCCGTGCGGGTCGCCGTCGGAGTAGCGGGCGAACATCGACACCGTCGTGCGCACCGGCGCCTGGATGTCGGCGGTCATCACCTGGCCGTGGCGCGCGCACGTCGCCGACAGCGTGATCGTGATGACCCCGTTCTGATACAGGGTCGACCCGGGGAACGGGCGGAAGGATTCGGTCGGCGAGGCCTCCGCGGCGACCGAATCCGGCGATGGCGGCGCGGCCTGGGACGGCACGGAGGCGGTGGGGATGGGCGCCTCGAAGGCCGACGGCGTCAGCGACGGATCCGCCGCGAGCACCTCATAAGGCGGCGGCACGCGCGAGCCGCAGCCTGCCAGGCCCCACAGCACCACGACCCACAGCAGCCGTCGCGCACGATGGCGCGGCGTCCCGGCCACCACGTCAGACCTCCCGCCAGGTGACGTGGAGACCGACCG
>DATMKC010000068.1:0-6139 GCA_035553555.1 Egibacteraceae bacterium
GCGATGACGCACAACCTGGGCGGCGCGCCCGGGGAGTGCGTGAGCTTCGTCAGCATCGTCGGCAGCGAGCCCTCCGCCTGATGGGCGCCGGGCCGCTCGACGGCGTCCGGGTCCTGGAGCTCGCCGCGATCGGCCCGGCCCCCTTCGGCGTGATGCTGCTGGCGGACCTGGGCGCGGAGGTGATCCGGGTCGACCGGGTCGCCAACGTGCGCACGCAGACCGGCCCGGAGTTCGGCATGCGCGGGGTCGGGCGCAACCGCCGCTCGGTCGGCATCGACGTGCGCACGCCCGAGGGGCGCGACCTGGTCCTGGCGCTGGCCGAGCGCGCCGACGTGCTGGTGGAGGGCTTCCGGCCGGGCGTCACCGAACGGCTGGGCGTCGGCCCCGGCGACTGCATGGGGCGCAACCCGCGCCTGGTGTACGCGCGCATGACCGGCTGGGGCCAGGACGGGCCCCTGGCCCCGACGGCCGGCCACGACCTCAACTACGCCGCCGTGGGCGGCGCGATCCACCCCATCGGCCGCGCGGACAGCCCTCCCCCGCCGCCGCTCAACTTCCTGGCGGACTTCGCCGGCGGCGGCTGCTACCTGGCCCTGGGCGTGCTGGCGGCGCTGGTCGAGCGCGACCGCTCGGGCCGGGGGCAGGTGGTGGACGCCGCGATGGTGGACGGCGTGGTGTCGTTGACGGCGTTCTTCCACGGCCTGCTGCGCATGGGCGCGTGGACCACCGAGCGCGAATCCAACCTGCTCGACGGCGGCACGCCCTGGTACGACACCTACGAGACCGCCGACGGCGGCTTCATGGCGGTCGGCGCGGTCGAGCCGCAGTTCTACGCCGAGCTGCTGGCGCGCCTGGGCCTGGACGCGACGGACTGGCCGCAGCACGACCGCGAGCGCTGGCCCGCCATGCGCAAGACGTTCACAGAGACGTTCCGGTCACGCACCCGGCAGGAGTGGACGGCGGTCTTCGACGGCTCCGACGCGTGCGTCGCGCCCGTGCTCACCCTCGCCGAGGCGCCGGGCCACCCGCACCTGGTGGCGCGGCAGGCCTTCGTCGACGTGGCCGGCGTGCCCGAGCCCGCGCCCGCCCCACGATTCTCGCGCACGCCCGGCACCGTCCGGCGCCCCGCGCCGGCCTTCGGCCAGGACAGCGACGAGGTGCTGGCCGAGTTCGGCCTGGACGCCGCGCGCGTCGCGGACCTGCGCGCGCGCGACGTCGTGGCCTGAGCTCAGCCGTCGAGCTTGGCCCGCAGGCCGGCGAACAGGTCCTCGACCATGCGCTTGGCGCCCTGGCGGCGCAGGACCGCCGGGATCTTGATGGCCGGCGAGGCCTCCAGCTCGTAGGTCACGCGCGTGCGTCCGTCGCCGGCGTCGGCCAGCGTGTAGCGCCCGTCGAGCGTCTTGAGGATGTCGCCCTCGACGGCGTGGAACGCCACGCCGTCGTCGTCGTAGGCGTAGGCCAGCGTGTAGTTGGCGGTGAACATCTGCCCCTTGAACTTGTAGCGCACGAGCGTGCCGCGGCCCTCGGCGTCGCGCTCGAGCACCTCGGCCTCCGCCATCTGCGGCTGCCAGTCCGGGTAGGACTCGAAGTCGGTGACGATCGCCAGGATGCTCGCCGGGTCGCCCGGCAGCTCCTCGGTCTCCTGCACGCGGTCACTCATGCTGCACTCCTCTCGCCGCTGCGGTCACGTCTGCGCGCGGTCGCGCTCAGCCTTGGTGCCGGACGAAGAACTCCTTGGTGAGCCCGTCGATCGTGGTGCCGGCGCTGGCAAGGGGCGGGCGGCCCTCCAGCATGCGCTTGCTCTCGGCGGCGAGCTCGGCGACCGTCCAGCGCGTGCCGGACGGCGAGGACAGCACCTCGCCCACGGTCCAGTTCTGCACCAGCCCGACCTCGCGGCCGCCGACGTGGAACACGCCGCCGGTGAACGGGCAGTCCGCGGTGCCCAGGTAGGCGACCAGCGGCGAGATGTTGCCGGGGTGCCACACGTCGAAGGCGTCCTCCGCCTCCGGCGGGGCGACCACGTCGCCGAGGCCCGGGGTCTGCAGCGTCAGGCGCGTGCGGGCCAGCGGCGCGATCGCGTTCACGCGCACGCCGTAGCGGCCCAGCTCCATCGCCGCGGTGATCGTGAAGGCCGCGATGCCGGCCTTGGCGGCGGAGTAGTTGGTCTGGCCGAAGTTGCCGAACAGGCCGGCGCCCGACGAGGTGTTGATCACGGCGCCGGACACGGCCTCGCCCGCCTTGACCTGCTCGCGCCAGTACGCCGCCGCGAAGCGCGTCGGCACGAAATGGCCCTTGAGGTGGACGGCCATGACGGCGTCCCACTCGTGCTCCTCCATGTTGACCAGCACGCGGTCGCGCAGGATGCCGGCGTTGTTCACCAGCACGTCCAGGCGGCCGAAGGCGTCGATCGCGGTCTGGACGAGGCGGCGGCCGCCCTCCCATTCCGCCACGTTGTCGCCGTTGGCGACGGCCTCGCCGCCCATCGCGCGGATCTCCTCGACCACCTCGTGCGCGGGGCCCTGGTCGGCGCCGGAGCCGTCCGTGCCGCCGCCGAGGTCGTTGACAACCACGCGGGCGCCCTCCTCGGCGAACAGCAGCGCGTGCTCGCGGCCGATGCCGCGTCCCGCGCCGGTGATGATGGCGACGCGTCCGTCAAGAGCTCCCATGGTTGGCGGCCTTCTTTCTTGTCACGGCCCGCAGGCCCAGCCTATGTTTGTGGCGATTCACTTTGTAGCAGATGCGGGGTTGGTGCGGAAGCCCGTTGCCGGGACCGGCGTCGCACTGCTACGTTATTCTCGACTTACTCAGTGCGACGTGGGAGGGCGGCATGGCTGCGGAGATCCTGTACGAGGCCGACGGGCACGTCGCCACGATCTGGCTGAACCGCCCGGAGCGCGCCAACGCCGCGACCTTCGAGATGGCCGAGCAGCTCCGCGAGGCGCTCACGCGCGCCGACCGGGACCGCGACGTGCGGGTCATCGTGCTGTCCGGCAAGGGCAAGGCGTTCTGCTCCGGCGACGACGTCGAGCAGGCCTGGGGCGACGAGCGCATGGCGGAGACGCTGCGCGAACTCGCCGACGTGCGCCCGCCCCTGACACCGGAGGCCCGGGTGATGCTCGACGTCACCAAGCCGATGATCGCGGCCGTCAACGGCGCCGCGGTCGGCATCGGCATGGACTTCGCCCTGCTGTGCGATCTGCGCATCGCCTCGGAGCATGCCAAGTTCGGCCAGCTGTTCGTCAAGCTGGGCCTCATGGCCGACGTCACCGGCCTGTGGCGGCTGCCGCAGCTGGTGGGCCTGGAGAAGGCGACGGAGCTGCTGCTCACCGGCGACGTCGTCGGCGCCGCCGAGGCGGAGCGCATCGGCCTGGTGAGCCGCGTCGTGCCGGCAGAGGAGCTCCTGCCCGCCGCGATGGACCTCGCGCGGCGCATCGCCGCCAACCCGCCGATCGCGGTGCGCCACATCAAGGAGGGACTGCGCCGCGGCGTCGGACGCTCGTACGGGGACCTGGACGAGCTGGCCGTGTTCGTCGGCAACGGCCTGGCGCGCCTGTTCGCCACCAAGGACCACCGCGAGGCGGCGATGGCGTTCGTGCAGAAGCGCCCGGCGGTGTTCACCGGCGAGTGAGCGCGCTCCGGCCGGGGGTCACACGCGGCGGTCCCGGCCCTGCCAGTACGGGTCGGCCAGGACGCGCTTGAACACCTTGCCGTTGGGGTCGCGCGGCAGCGGGCCGAAGTCGATCGAGCGCGGGCACTTCAGGTGCGCGATGTGCTCGCGGGCGTAGGCGATCAGGTCCTGCTCCAGCTCCCCGGACGGCGTGAAGCCGTCCGCGAGCTCCACGGCCGCCTTGACCTGCTCGCCCCAGTCCTCGTCCGGCACGCCGAACACCGCGACGTCCAGCACCGCCGGGTGCCCGGCGAGCACGCTCTCGACCTCGGCCGGGTAGATGTTCACGCCGCCCGAGATGATCATGTCGATCTTGCGGTCGCAGATGTACAGGTAGCCGTCGTCGTCCAGGTAGCCCACGTCGCCAACCGTGAAGTTGCCGTCGGCGTCGAAGGTGAGCGAGGTCTTGCCGGCGTCGCCGTGGTACTCGAAGTTCTCGATGCCGCCGACCATCATCCCGATCCAGATGGTGCCGACCTCACCGGGCGGAAGCTCCCGCCCGTCGTCGTCGGTGATCTTGATGCGCGACACCTGCCACGGTCGGCCCACGGTGCCGGGCCGCTCCAGCCACTCCAGGGAGGACACCAGCGTGCCGCCGCCCTCGGTCGCGGCGTAGTACTCGGAGATCACCGGCCCGAACCAGCGGATCATCTCGTGCTTGACCGGCACCGGGCACGGCGCCGCCCCGTGCGTGACCTGGGTGAGCGAGGACAGGTCGTAGCGCTCGCGCACCGCCGCCGGCAGCTTCAGCAGCCGGTTGAACATCGTCGGCACCATGTGCGTGGTCGACACGCGATACCGCTCGATGAGGCGCAGCGTCTGCTCGGGCTCCCAGTCGTCCATGAGCACCACCGCGTTGCCGGCGTGCAGCGCCGACATCGCCAGGCCGATCACGGCCGTGTGGTACATCGGGCCGGTGACCAGGTGCACGCCGCCCGCGTCGCCCAGGCCGAACAGCGTGTTGGCGATCTGCTGCACCTCGCCCTGCAGGTCCGGGTCGAACTCGGGCAGCGGCCGCTTCACGCCCTTGGGCCGCCCGCTGGTGCCGGAGGTGTAGGTCATGAGCAGCCCGGCGGCGCGGTCCTCCGGCGCGTCGGCCGGGTAGGGGTCGCGCAGCTCGGTGTAGGGCCGGAAGCCGTCCACGGCCCCCACCGCGAAGCGGGCCTGCGGCGGCAGGTCGATCAGCGCGGCGACCTCCAAGGCGACGTCGGCGTAGCGCGCGTGGGTGACGAACGCCTTCGCGCCCGAGTCACCCACGATGTAGGCGGCCTCGGCGGGCTTGAGGTGGTGGTTGATGGGCACCAGGTACCAGCCGCCCTGCTGGGTGGCCATGAGCAGCTCGACCACCTCGGCGCAGTTGGGCAGGTACACGGCGACCACGTCGCCGCGCGCCAGGCCGAGGTCGCGCAGCCCGTGCACGAGGCGGTTGGAGGCGGCGGCGAGCTCGCCCGCGTGGTGCTCGGTGCCGTCGGGCTCCACCAGCAGGCGCCGGCCCGGCTCGGCGGCCGCGCGCATCCAGAAGCCGTAGATCTCCTCGTCCTCGTCCATCACGATCTCGTCCGCCATGGCCAGTCCTCTCAGGCGTCGTCGCGCGGCAGGCCGAGCAGGCGCTCGGCGATCAGGTTGCGCTGCACTTCGGTCGTGCCGCCGGCGATGGTCATGGCGCGCATCGCCAGGAACATCGCGCTCCAGGCGGCCGCCTCGCCGTCGGTGGTGGCGCCGTCCGCGCCGAGCAGCTCCAGCCCGAACTCGGTGGCGTCCTGCTGGTGCAGGCCGCTGACCAGCTTGCGCACGCTGGCGCCCGGCCCGGGGTCGGTGCCGCTCACCTGCCGCAGCGTGGTGCGGTGCGCCATGACCGACAGCGTCTGCTCGTCGGCCACCAGGCGGCCCAGCCGGTCCAGCGCCACCGCGTCGTCACCGACCACGCGCGCCGCCAGGCCCACCAGCTGCTCCAGGCTGCCGCCGAGCGCGGAGCCCGCGCTCATCGCGACGCGCTCGTTGGCCAGCGTCGTTCGCGCGAGCGTCCAGCCGCGGCCGACCTCGCCCACCACGCAGTCGTCCGGCACGGCTACGTGCAGCCGCACTGGCCGGCGCCGTGGGGGCGCGACGCCGGCGCGGTCGAGCAGCTCGTCATCGCCGAGGAGTTCCGCCGCGCCGGCGTGCGTCCGCCCGTGCTGATGATGGGCGACTGGGTGCTGCCCACGCTGATCCAGTACGGCGACGACGCGCAGAAGGAGCGCTTCGTGCTGCCGACGCTGGAGGGCGACATCGTCTGGTGCCAGCTCTTCAGCGAGCCCGGCGCCGGCTCCGACCTCGCGGCGGTGGCCACCAAGGCGTCGCGCGTCGACGGCGGCTGGCTGCTCAACGGCCAGAAGGTGTGGAACTCCCTGGCCGCGCAGGCGGACTGGGCGATCTGCATCGCGCGGACCGATCCCACCGTGCCCAAACACGAGGGCATCACCTACTTCCTGG
>DATMKC010000069.1:0-4327 GCA_035553555.1 Egibacteraceae bacterium
CCCCGGCCCGACAGCACGTCGGCGGCGCGGTCGACGTCGTCTTCGGTGTGCGCGGCGGTCAGCGCGAATCGCAGGCGCGAGCTGCCGTCGGGCACCGTCGGCGGCCGGATCGCCGTGACCAAGAGCCCCGCGTGCTCCAGCTCGGCCTGCGCGGCCAGCGCCGCGTCCGGGGTGCCGACCACGAACGGCACGACCGCCGCCGCGGGGCTCGGCAGTCGCAGTGCGCCGGCCAGCCGCTGGGCCAGCGCGGTGGCGCGCTCGCGGCGGTGCGGCTCGGCACGCGCCACGCGCAGGCCCTCCAGCGCCGCACCCACCACCGGGGGCGGCGGGGCCGTGTCGAAGACGAAGCTGCGCGCGCGGTTGCGCAGCCAGTCGCACAGCTCGGCGCTGCCCGCCACGTAGCCGCCCGCGGCGCCGAACGCCTTGGAAAGGGTGCCGAGCTGCACGTGCACGCGGTGCTCGGCGCCCTGCGCCGCGGCGGTGCCGCGCCCGTCCGGGCCGGTCACGCCACAGCCGTGCGCGTCGTCGACCATCACCATGGCGCCGTGCGCCTCGGCGACGTCGCAGAGCTCGCGCAGGGGGGCGGCGTCGCCGTCCATGGAGAACACGCCGTCCGTGACGACCAGCTTGCGACCGGCGGCGCCCGCCAGTGCCCGGTCGAGCGCGTCGGCGTCGGCGTGGGCGAACACGCGCACGTCCGCTCGGGACAGGCGGCAGCCGTCGATGATCGAGGCGTGGTTCAGCGCGTCGCTGCACACTGTGTCGCCGCGGCCGACCAGGGCCTGGATGGTGCCGACGTTCGCCAGGTAGCCGGAGGAGAACACCACCGCGTCCTGCGTGCCCTTCCACGCGGCGATCTCGCGCTCCAGCTGCGTGTGCAGCGCCGTGGTGCCGGTGACCAGGCGTGAGGCGCCGGACCCGGCGCCCCAGTCGCGCGCCGCCTCGGCGGCGGCGATCGCCAGGCGCGGGTCGCCCGCCAGGTCCAGGTAGTCGTTGCTGGACAGGTTGACCAGGCCGTCGGCCGTGCGCCCGGCGGGGGAGGAGCGCCGGCGCAGCCGCCGCCGCAACCCCGCGGCCTCAAGTCTCGCGAGTTCCCCGGCCACCCAGTCCAGCGGCTCAGGCACCGCCGCCGCCGTCCTCGGTCACGTCGCGGATCGCCCGCGCCAGCGTGGCCACCAGGAAGCGCAGCTCGTCGGCGCTCATCGCCGGCGCAGGCATGACCACGATGGTGTCGCCCAGCGGCCGGATCACCAGGCCGAGGTCGCGTGCCCGCCGGCACACCGCCGCGCCCATGCGCGCCGCCGGGTCGTAGGGCGCGCGGGTGGCGCGGTCGGCGACCAGCTCCACGCCCGCCATGATGCCGCGCCGGCGCACGTCGCCGACGTGGGCCAGGTCGGCCAACTGCTTGAGCTCGGCCTCCAGCACCTCGCCCAGGGCACGGGCGCGCCCCACGGTGTCCTCGGCGGCGAACACGTCCAGGTTCGCCAGCGCCACGGCCGCGCTCAGCGGGTTGCCGGAGTAGCTGTGGCCGTGGAAGAAGGTGTCCTCGGCGCGGGCGTAGGCGTCGAAGATCGCCTGGGTGGTCAGGGTCGCCGACATCGGCAGGTAGCCGCCGGTCAGGCCCTTGCCCACGGTCATGAGGTCCGGGGACACGCCCTCCAGGTCGCAGGCGAACATCGCGCCCGTGCGGCCGAAGCCGGTGGCGATCTCGTCGACGATGAGCAGCGTGCCGTGGCGGCGGGCGATCTCGGCCACGCGCGCCAGGTGGCCGTCCGGCGCGGTGACGATGCCGGCGGCGCCCTGCACCAGCGGCTCCACGATCACGGCGGCGACGCGGTCGCCGTGGCGGGCGAGCACGTCGTCGAGCGTGTCCGCGCACGCGAGGTCGCAGGCCGGGTGCTCCAGGCCCAGCGGGCAGCGGTAGCAGTACGGCTGCGCAAAGGCGTCGGTCGGAAACAGCAGCGGCCGGTACTTGTCGTGGAAGTCGCTCATGTGCCCGACGCTGACGGCGCCCAGCGTGTCGCCGTGGTACGCGCCGTCCATGGACACGAACAGGTCGCGCTGCCGCTCACCGATGTTGCGCCAGTAGCCGAAGGCGATCTTCAGCGCGACCTCGACCGCGCTGGCGCCGGACTCGGAGAAGAACACGCGGGCCAGCCCGGGGGGCGCCAGCTCCACGAGGCGCGCGGCGAGCTGGGAGGCCGCGGGGTTGCCCAAGCCCAGGTACGTGGTGTGCGCGACCTTGTCGACCTGCGCCTTCAGCGCGGCGTCCAGCTCCGGCTTGCGGTGCCCGTGCACGTTGACCCACAGCGAGCTGTTGCCGTCGAGGTAGCGGTTGCCGTCGGTGTCGAACAGCCAGCAGCCTTCCGCCCGCTCGATGACGAGCGGGTCCTCCTCCAGCCAGAGGTGCATCGGTGTGAAGGGATGCCAGACGTGCTGGAGGTCGAGGCGCGCGGAGTCGCCGGAACCGGGGCTGTGCACGCCGATCAGGGTGCGCGGGGGCGACTGGCCGGTCAAATCTCCGTGCGCCTCGCGCAGTGAGGATGAAATCGGGCGCGGCGGCGTAGGCTCCGGCACATGCCTGTGCTGCGCATCGTCATCGTCGGCGGCGGACCGGGCGGCTACGAGGCCGCGCTCGTGGCCGCGGAGGCCGGCGCCCAGGTCACCGTCGTCACCGCCGAGCCCACGCTGGGCGGCAACAGCGTCCTGTGGGACTCCGTGCCGTCCAAGACCCTGATCGTGTCCGCGGAGGCGATGGGCTGGGCGCAGTCCGCGCACCGCCTCGGCGTGCGGTTGGAGAGCGGCGAGGCGCTGGCGGGCCAGGCCCGCGTGGACCTCGGTGCCGTCATGGACCGGGTGCGCAGCCTGGCCGGCACGCAGTCGGCGGACATCACCGCCAAGGTCGAGGCCGCCGGCGTGGCGGTCGTGCGCGGCACGGCCCGGCTGGCCGGGCGCGGCGCGGTGGAGGTGGAGGAGGACGGCGGCGCCACGCGCGTGCTGCCGGCGGACGTGGTGCTGATCGCCACGGGCTCCAACCCGCGCACCCTGCCGTTCTCCGTACCGGACGGCGAGCGCGTCTTCACCTCCCGCGAGCTGGGCAACCTGCGCGAGCTGCCCGAGCGGCTGATCGTCGTCGGCTCCGGTGCCACGGGGGCCGAGTACGCGCACGCGTTCGCGCGCTTCGGCGCCGAGGTGCACCTGATCTCCAGCCGCGACCAGGTCCTGCCCAACGAGGACGCCGACGCGGCCGCCGTCATCGAGGGCAGCTTCGAGCGCTGGGGCATGGTGATCCACCGCCGCACGCGCGCCGTGGACCTGGAGCGCTCAGCCGACGGCGTGCGCCTGAAGGTGACGCGCCGGGCGACGCCGGACGCCGAGCCGCAGGAAGAATGGGTCGAGGGCAGCCACGCGCTGTTCTGCATCGGCCAGGTGCCGTCGTCGGCCAAGCTGGGCCTGGAGGCGGCGGGCGTCGAGCTCGCCGAGGGCGGCGCCATCCCCGTCGACGGCGTGAGCCGCACGAACGTGCCGACCATCTACGCGGCCGGCGACGTGACCGGCGGCATCATGCTCGCCAGCGTCGCGGCGATGCAGGGGCGCAACGCGATGTGGCACGCGCTCGGGCAGGCGGTGGCGCCGCTGCGCCGCCACACCATCGCGGCGTGCATCTTCACCGACCCGGAGGTCGCCTCCGTCGGCATCACCGAGGCGCAGGCGCGCGAGCGGCAGCTGCCGTTCGAGACGGTGTCGCTGACCTACGCCGGCAACCCGCGCGCGAAGATGGCCGAGAACACCGACGGCTTCGTGAAGCTGCACGCGATGGAGGGCTCCGGGACCGTGCTCGGCGGCGTCGTGGTCGCCGACCGCGCCAGCGACCTCATCACGCCGGTCAGCGTCGCCGTCGCGAACGGGCTGAGCGTCGCGCAGCTCGCCCACGCGTTCTCGATCTACCCGTCCATGTCGGGCTCCCTGCAGGAGACGGCCCGCCAGCTCATGGGCCGCCTGGCGTCGCCCTGGACCTAGCCCCCCGCCCGCCTGCGGAGTCACTCGCGGCCGATAGTGGCCGGAATCGACTCCGCATCAGCTTTCGGCGGCGGGGGCGTCCTCGATGGTGGCCAGCTTGTCGCCGCTGTTGACGACGTCGCCCGCGGACACGTGCAGCGCCGTCACCACACCGTCGCGATGCGCGGAGATGTGGTTCTCCATCTTCATCGCCTCCAGCACCAGGACCAGGTCGCCGGCGCTGACCGTCTGGCCCTCCTCGACGGCGGTCTTGACGATGGTGCCCTGCATCGGCGCGACGGAGGTCCTCAGCGCGCCGATGCAGGGC
>DATMKC010000070.1:0-2816 GCA_035553555.1 Egibacteraceae bacterium
AGCCGGAGGCCGCGGTGGAGGCGGGCGGTGTGCGCGTCGACGCGGAGCGCCACGAGGTGCGGGTGCGCGGCGAGGTGGTCGCGCTGCCGCCGAAGGAGTTCGCGCTGCTGGAGCTGCTGGTGCGCAACGCCGGGCGGGTGCTCACCCGGGACGTGCTGATCGACCGCGTGTGGGGCTCGGACTACGTCGGCGACACGAAGACGCTGGACGTGCACGTGAAGCGGCTGCGCGGTCGCGTCGAGCCCGACCCGAGGGCGCCGTCGCTGATCGTCACGGTGCGCGGCGTGGGCTACAAGTTCGCGGACGCCTGACGTGGGGGTGCGCCGGCTCGTCTTCCTGCTCATCGGCGCCGGCGTGGCGGCGGAGCTCGCCGCCGCGGCGTGGCCGGGCGCGCGCTGGGCGGTCTTGGCGGTGTTCCTGGCGGCGGCGTCCCTGCTGGCGTGGGCGGCCCTTCAGGACGAGCAGCGCCGGCGGCGCACCGAGGTGCGCCGGCTGGAGGACTCGCTGGAGCGGCGGATCTCCGAGCTCGCCACGGAGCGCCACCGCATCGAACGGCTGCTGGAGCGCCTGCCCATCGCGGTCCTGGTGTTCGCCCCCGGAGGGCTTGCGTACGGGAACCCGGCGGCTCGCGCGCTGTTCCCGGCGGCTGAGGAGGGCCGATCGCCGCTGCGGGTGCTGACGCTGCGCGCGCTTGCCGACGCCGTCGCGGAGGCGCGCGAGAGCGGGCGCACCGTGCACGTGGAGGTGGAGCGCGACGAGCGCTGGCTGTCCGCGCGCGCCGTGGTGATGGCCGAGGGGGAGGTCGCGCTGGTGGTGACCGATCAGACCGAGGCCCGGCGCGTGGAGGCGGTGCGCCGCGACTTCGTGGTGAACGCGTCCCACGAGCTCAAGACGCCGGTCGCCACCATGCAGGTCCTGGCCGAGACGCTGGAGATGGCGCTGTCGCGCGATCCCGCCACGGCAGCCGGCATGGCCCAGCGCCTGCGCGCGGAGGCCGTGCGCATGGGGCAGCTGGTGCGCGATCTGCTGGACCTGGCGCGCATGGAGGAGCAGGGCGCCGAGCGCCGCGAGCGGGTGGAGCTGGCGGGGCTCGTGGCCGGCGAGGTCGCGCGGGTGGCCACGGACGCACGGGCTCTCCAGGTGGAGGTGAGCGCCGACGTGGGCGACGCCGTGTCGGTGGTGGCCGTCCCGGAGGACGTCCGCCTCATCGTCGCGAACTTGCTGGAGAACGCCGTGCGCTACAACCGGCCGGGCGGCCGCGTGCTGGTCCGGGCGGCGCGCGCCGGCGCCGACGTGGTGATCGAGGTGGTGGACACCGGCATCGGCCTGGCGGAGGCGGACCGCGTCCGCGTGTTCGAGCGCTTCTACCGCGTCGACCGCGCGCGCAGCCGCGACGCCGGCGGCACCGGTCTCGGGCTGGCCCTGGTGCGCCACGCCGCGGAGCGCCACGGCGGCGAGGTGAGCGTCGACAGCGTCCTGGGGGAGGGCAGCACGTTCCGGGTGATCCTGCCCGTCAGCGCCGACTGAGCGCCGCGGCCACGCACCTACACTCTCGCCATGCCGACGACCCCGCCCGATCCCACGACGCTGGACCGCCGCAGTCCCAAGACCAAGCGCGGCCCGGTCATCGTGGAGACGCTGCTGGAGACGTACGAGGGCGGCGTGGTGGAGCTCGACCACGGCAACGCCTTCGAGCTCTTGATCGCGACGATCCTGTCGGCGCAGTCGACCGACAAGAAGATCAACGAGATCACCAAGACGCTGTTCGCCAAGTACCGCACGCCGCGGGACTACCTGGCGGTGCCCGAGGAGGAACTCCAGCAGGACGTCTACCAGTCCGGCTTCTACCGGCAGAAGACCAAGAGCATCCGGGGGATGTGCCAAGCGCTGATCGAGCGCTACGGCGGCGAGGTCCCGCTGTCGATGGCCGAGCTGGTGACGCTGCCGGGCGTGGCGCGCAAGACCGCCAACGTGGTGCTGGGCGCGGTCGCCCCCGAGCGCCACCGCGAGGACCCGGACGCCGGCATCGCCGTCGACACGCACGTCAAGCGCCTGTCCCGCCGCTTCGGGCTGACCACGCACGAGGACCCGGAGAAGATCGAGCGCGACCTCATGCGCCTGCTGCCCAAGCAGCAGTGGCCGCGGGCGAGCCTGGGCATCATCCTGCACGGCCGCCGCGTCTGCGACGCACGCCGCCCACGCTGCGGCGACTGCGTCGTCGAGCCGCTGTGCCCGTCGTCACTGGTGGCCGGCTGCAAGGACAAGGCCGGCCAGGCCGTGGGCCTGGGCTCCTAGCGCCGCCGCCGCGCGCGCCACTGCAGCCACAGCAGCGCGGCGGCGATCACCGCCAGCAGCGCGGCGACCAGGACGCGCCTGGGTTCCACGTCTCTGGGCAGCTTCTGGCCGGCTGACACCACCTTCAGCGTCTCCGCGCGGATGACGCCGACCTCGCGGGACTCGCGGTCGACACGGTGGAAGAACCCCTCGACCTCGACGCGGTCCCCCTGGACGGCCGGCCCGCCCACATGGGTGATCGCGCCGATGAACTCCAGCGGCACCAGCACGCCCACCCCGGCGTTCGGCCCGCGGAGCTCGCGGTGGAACGGCAGGGGGCCGGGTTCGCCGCCGTAGACGTCGTCGTTGAGCTGCAGCCATGCGTGCGTGCCCCGCTGGAGCACGCCGCCCACGACTTCGCCGGTGAACCGCACGGCGCGGCCATCCCAGGTGGTCGGGCAGTCGTACAGCTCCGTGGAGCCGACGTGCGCCGCACGGCTGGAGCGCGGTGCCTGCTCCCGCGACCCTTCGCGCGCGTGCGG
>DATMKC010000071.1:0-2076 GCA_035553555.1 Egibacteraceae bacterium
ATGCAGATCCGCTGGACCCGCACCTGGGCAGAGAAGGGAGGCCGTGCCCGGCACGTCCCCGCCCCCGCGGCCGCCCCCGCTACCGGGCCCCTGCAACGGAGGGCCTGAAGTGAGCTCACCGGGGCAGGAACAGCAGCCAGAACACCAGCAGGAGGTTGAGCGCCGCCGAGACGGCGAGCGCCACCTTCCACAGGGTCGCCGGATCGCGCGCGATCAGCGGCGTGGCGTGCGGCGCGTGGAGCGTGCGCGAGGCGCCGCGCTCCAGCGCGAGCAGCAGCTCCTCGGCGGTCTCGAAGCGCTGGCGCGCATCGAGCGCCACAGCCTTGAGCACGATGTGGTCCAGCCAGATCGGCACGTCGGGCCGCAGCCGGGACGGCGCCTTGGGGTCGCGCCGGTAGCGCGCGCGCTGGTACGGCTCGACCTCCCCGTACGGCAGGTGGCCGGTGAGCCACTGGTACAGCGTGACGCCCAGGGCGAACAGGTCGCTTTGCGGGGTCGCGCCGGCGCCCTCCTCCCACTGTTCGGGATTCATGTAGCTCGGCGTGCCGGCGTGCAGCGCGCGCTGCTCGGGGCTCTCGCGGCCGGAAATCGCCGCGCCCAGGTCCAGGATGCGCCACACGCCGTCGTCACCGAGGTGCAGGTTGGCGGGCTTGATGTCGCGATGGACGACGCCAAGGCGGTGCAGGCGGCCCAGGGCACCCGCGACAGCAACCGCGCCCTCCACCACCTGCGCCACGCCGAAGGCCCGGCCGCGATCGAGCATCTGCTGCAAGGTCGTGCCGGGATGCCACTCGAACACCGCGTAGAGCGCGCTCGCGCCGGCGTGCTCGCGCGCGGCCACGAAGCCGGGAACGTCGGCGAGCCGCTGCCCGAGCCAGGCCTCGTGCGCCAGCATCGCGCGCTCCTCCGGGTCATTGGCGCGGGCCTCGTGCATGGCCTTGAGCACGACGAGGCGGCCGCTCGCGGCCTCGCGCGCCTGGTACAGCCGGTGCACGCCGGTGTCGCGCAGGAGGCCGGTGATGACGAAGCCGTCCAGCTCGTCGCCCACGCGCAGCCGCGGCAGGGCGGGCAGGCTGCGCGCGAGCAGCAGGCCATCGCGCAGGTCGGCGCCGTCGAGTTCGCGCACCCGGATGACGAGCGCGCTGGCGTTGTCGCGGCTGCCGGCGGCGACTGCCGCCCGCACGATGCCCTCGCTCGCCGCCTGGGCGTCGTCGCCACCCACGTGCGCCGCGATCGCCGAGCCACGCAGCGTGCCGTGCACGCCGTCGGTGGTCAGAACGAACACGTCGCCCGGGCGCAGTTCGCCCGAGCTGTAGTCGGGGTGGACGTGTTCGTCCAGGCCGATCGCGCGCGTGACGCGGCTGCGCACGTCGGAGTGGTCGAACACGTGGTCGTGCGTGAGCGGCTCGCAGCGGCCGTCCCGCAGCAGCCAGGCCCGGCTGTCGCCGACGTGGGCCAGCGTGTAGCTGTGGCCGCGCAGGACGATGGCCGTCAGCGTGGTCATCGCCGCCTGGCCGGGGTTGCGGCGGTTGCGGCCCGCCAGCCAGGCGTTCTGCGCGCCGATGACGCGGTCCAGCGCCACGCTGGTATCCCAGGTGTCCGGCGTGGCGAAGTAGTCCTGCAGCAGCGTCATCACCGTGGTCTGCGCCGCCTCGCGCCCGCCGCCGCCCTGCGACACGCCGTCGGCGATCGCGGCGACCAGCCCGCGCGCGGCTTCGTGCGCGGCGGGTCGCAGCGCCGCCACGAAGTCCTCGTTGTGTTCGCGCGGACCGCGCGCGCTGAACCAGCCGATCTCCACGTCCAGTGCCATCGCGCCATCGTAGCCGCGGGCACGGCGTTTCCCTTTCCCGTTTGCACCTGGCAAGGAGTCCAGCCATGAAGAAATCGAAACTGGTCGTCGTCGGCAACGGCATGGCCGGCGTGCGCGCGATCGAGGAGCTGCTCAAGATCGCGCCGCAGCTGTACGACGTGACGGTGTTCGGCGCCGAGCCGCACCCCAACTACAACCGCATCCTGCTCTCGCCCGTGCTGGCCGGCGAGCAGACGCTGGACGAAATCGTGCTGAACTCCTGGGAG
>DATMKC010000072.1:0-12467 GCA_035553555.1 Egibacteraceae bacterium
GACCAGCACCGCGCCCAGCACGGCGTCCCGCGTGACCGGCTCGCCCGCCAGCAGCGCGCCCAGCGCGAGCGTCACCACGGGGAACAGCACGAACATGTACGAGCTCGCCGACGCGGTCCACCGGCGCACCACCAGCAGCACCAGGACGAACAGCCCGGCTGACCCGAACGTCACCAGGTAGCCCAGGGCCAGCAGCGTGGACCGGCCGGACGGCACCGCCCACGCCTCGCCGGCGGCCAGCGACAGGCCGAGCAGCAGGACGGCGCCCGTGGTCATGCCGACGGCGTTGGTCATGGCGGGATGGTTGCCCGACAGCCGCTTGCCCAGGATGACGCTCTGCGCGATGGCGAGCGCGGCGGCCGCCATGGCGGCCAGCGCGTCCAGCGGCACGGCCGCGGCGCCGGGGCCCAGCGTCATCCAGGCGATACCGGCCAGCGCCAGCAGGGCCCCGGCGGCGCTGCGCGGCGACAGCCGCTCGGAGCCCTGGGCGGCGGCCAGCAGCAGCGTCATCAACGGCACCACCGCCAGCACGATCGTGGCCATCCCCGCGGTGACGCGCACCAGCGCCCAGTACATCAGCGCGTAGCTCAGCGCGAACGCCAGCGCGCCGTACACGGCCGTGAGCAGCAGGTCGCCGCCGCGCGGCCGGCGCAGCCGCAGCGCCAGGCAGATCGCCACGAACAGCGCCGCGGCCAGGCCGAAGCGCAGGCCGGCGCCCCAGAACGGCGGCAGCTCGCGGTTGCTGAAGCGCACGGCGATGAAGTTGGAGGCGCCCAGCGTCGTGGCCACCGCGAAGGTGACCAGCGTCAAGCCGTCGGGCCCCCGGTGACCCGCTCCGGTGTGGTCCATGCGCCCAGCATCGCACGCGACCGCCCGCTTGTGGACAACTCGCGACGCTGGTGGCGGCCACGAGGCACGATGCGGCTCATGTGGTCCGAGCCCATCGCCCGCCTGCCGGAACGTGTCTGCTTCACGCTGGCCGAGACCGGTCGGCTGCTGTTCTCCATCGACGTGGCCGTGGGCCTGACCGCTCCCGAGTCGTCCGGGGGCAGGCTGGCGCGCGCCGCGCAGCGGGTGGTGACGCGCAGGCTCTGGCCGGAACTGGGGCGGCTGCTGGAGGACCACGACGGCGAGGAGGCGTAGCGTGTCACCCATGACCACCGCCGAGCGCCACGTGTCCGTGCCCGAGGCCGCGGAACTGCTGGGCATGGACGGCGGCGAGCTGTACCTGATGATCTTCCGCGGCGGCATCCGCGCCACGCCCACCCTGGAGCAGGGGGTGCTGGTGCCCCTGGACGAGGTGGAGCGCCTGGCCCGGGAACGCCGGGCGGACGACGGGCGCTAGGCGCGGCGCAGGATCGCGTCGACGAAGCGGTGCACCGACTTCGCGTCGGTGTGGAAGTACAGCAGCGGCTCGATGAGCTCCAGCTCGATCAGCTTCCAGCGCTCGCCGATGCGGACCAGGTCCACCCGCGCGTACAGGGGCTCCACCTCCGCCGCCTCCAGGATGGAGCGCGCCAGGTCCTTGACGCGCTGCGGCGGCTGGTCCGGCGTGATGACCCCGCCGAACTGCGGCTGCACGCGGAAGTCGCCCTCGGCGGCCTGCTTGCGCAGCGCGTGGGAGTAGCGCCCGTCGAAGAACACCAGGGAGCGCTCGCCGCCCTGCGTGACCGACTCGACGAACGGCTGCACCAGCACGTCGCCCTGGGCCAGCAGGCCGTCCAGGTGCGCCTGGTGCTCCGCGGCCTCGCGCAGGCGCAGCCGCACGGTGCCCTGCGAGCCCGCGGACACGGCGGGTTTGACCACCGCCTCGCCCCAGCCCCGCCGGCGCAGGACCGCGCCGAGTTCGTGCGACGACCCCCGGGCCAGCGTCTCGGTCGGCACCACCGGCACGCCGCGCGCCTGCAACTCGTCCAGGTAGCCCTTGTGCGCGTTCCACTTCACCACGTTGGGCGGGTTCTCCAGGCGCGTGAGGCCGCCCACGCGGTCCACCCATGCGGTGAACTCGTCCAGGCGGTGCCAGTAGTCCCACGTGGAGCGGATCACCACCAGGTCGAACGACGACCAGTCGACGCCCTCGTCGTCCCACACGGCGGCGGTCACGTCCGCGCCGCGCTCGGTGAGCGACTTGCGCAGCGGCTGGTCGTCCTCGATGAGGTCGTGGTGCTCGGCGGAGGTCGCGAGCGCGAGCTTCATGGCGGGGGCCTTACGACTGGAAGCGCTCGGGCAGGAACGCCCGGTTGGGCGTGAAGCTACCCGAGGCGCGCGCCAGCATGCGCCCGTCGCCGTCCTCCACCCGGCCGTCGGCGATGACGCGCGTCTTGCCGGCGTGGACGACCGTGCCGATCGCGCGGTAGGCCTGGTGGGGCAGCGCGGGGCGGATGTACTCGATGCGCAGGTCCATCGTCAGCATGGGCACGAAGCGCTCGCCCAGCGAGGCGCCCGCCAGGCCGGCGGCGTCGTCGAGCACGATCGCCAGGTAGCCGCCGTGCACGATGCCCGCCCGGTTGCAGATGTGGGGCTCCGGGCGCCACTCCAGCTCCACGTGGCCGGGCTCGACGGCGCCGATGCGCAGGCCGGCGTGCTCCTGGTGGGGCGAGCGCGGCACGCGCCCGTCGCTCACGGCGCGCAGGAAGCCGGCGGCGTCGGTCTCCTGCCACAGCGCGATGAGGCGCGGGTCCGGTTCCTGCCCTTGCGGCGCCGCGCCCGGGGCGGCGGGGCCGGCGCTCACGCCATGCCCAGCGCGGCGCGCAGGTCCGCCTCCATGACCGCCAGGGACGCCTCCGACGCCGCGGCGCGCAGGCGCCGCTTGGTGGCGGCGTACGCGTGGCGCGGCAGGGCCGCGAGCGCGGCGGCCTTGGCCTCGGCGGCCGCCACGACATCGGCCGGGTCGGCCAGCTCGTCGGCGAAGCCGGCCTCCACGGCGGCCTCCGGCGAGATCAGGGCGCCCGACAGGATCAGGTCCTCGTAGCGGTCGGCGCGCACGTTCGCGCGGGCGATCGCCAGGATCCATTCCGGCATGACCATGCCGATCGCGGTCTCGTTGAGCCCCCAGCGGAACTCGCCGCGCGCGGCGACCGCGTGGTCGGCCGCCATCGCCAGGATGGTGCCGCCCGCCACCGAATGGCCGGTGCAGGCCGCCACCACGGGGCGGGGCTCCAGCCACACGCGGTGCATGGTCCGCCCGAAGCGGCTCAGCAGCTCCAGCAGCGCCTCCGGCGTGGAGCCCTGGAGCACCTTCAGGTTCAGGCCGCCGGAGAACATGCCGTCGCGGCCGCGCAGGATCACCGCGGCGGCGTCGCCGCAGTCGTCCAGCGCCGCGTCCAGCTCGGTGAAGAAGCCCAGGTCGAAGGCGTTGGCCTTGCCGTCGTCCATGGACAGGTGCGCGAAGTCGCCGTCGCGCTGCAGGGTGATGGCCACGTGAGGTTCCTGACTCGTGCTCGCGACCGCGCGCGGGCGCGGACGGGGTGCGGGGACGGGGCGGCTCAGACGATGCCGACGAGCTCGGCCTGGGCGATGATGTGCTCCTTGACCGCCTTGCGCAGCTCGGCGCGCGTGATGCCGGGCTGCAGGTCGGTGGTCTCGACGTCCAGGGCGAACAGCCGGAAGAAGATGCGGTGCGGGCCGGCGTCGGCGTCGACGGACGGGCCGGTGTAGCCCACCTCGTCGAACTCGTTGAGCCCCTGCACGATCGAGACCTCGTCGTCCTCCACGACCGCGTCGTCCGGGATGCCCTCCGGCAGCCCGGTGGTGTCCGGCAGGATGCCGTAGACGACCCAGTGGGTCACCACGCCCTCCTCGCCGTCGGGGTCGTCGCAGATGAGCACCAGCTCCTTGGCGTCGGGGGGCACCCCCTCCCACGCCAGAGGCGGGGACACCCCGTCCTTGTCCGCGGTGTACCGCGCCGGCAGCGGGTCGTCGTGCTCGAACGCGGGACTGGTCAGGCGGAGCGCCGCCATCGTCGTGCTACCTCCTGTCGTGATGCGCCTCGGGCGCACCGCCGGTCGCCTGCCCCTCCGCCTGCGGCAGAGGGTCGAACCAAGTCGCGGGGCGGGGCACCGCGCAGGCGCCGTCGCGCTCCAGCGCGGCGGCGGCGCGCAGGACCAGGTCCTCGCGGCCGCGGGCGGCCATGATCTGCAGGCCGATGGGCATGCCGTCGGCGTCGGTGCCCACGGGCACGGTCACGGCCGGCAGCCCGACCAGGTTCGCCGGGAACGTGTACGCGGTGAGGCGCCGCAGCAGCGGCTCGTCCAGCAGGCCGTCGCGCCACACCGCATCCGGCAGGCGCGGCACGGTCGAGGCCACGGTGGGCGACACGATCACGTCGACCTCGGCGAACACGGCCCCGAACGCGCGGTCGATCAGCGTGCGCGCCTGCTGCGCGCGCAGGTAGTCCACGGCGGGGATCTCCAGGGCCGCGCCGAGCACCGCCTGGACGTCGTCGCCGAAGCGCTCCGGGTGGTCGCGCAGGTCGTCGTAGAGCGCGGCGGCGACCTCCGCGCCGATGGTGACGTACTCCGCGACGCGGACGAGGTCCATGTGCGCCAGCGTGACGGGCTTCGCGGCCAGGCCCTCGGCGATGGGCCGGCACGCCTGGTCGATCGCGCGGTCGGGCGCGCCCCACCAGTCCCAGTCCACGCCCACCACGACGCCGTCCAGGCCGGCGGACAGGTCCGGCACCGCCACGTCCGCCAGGATGGCGTACGCCTCGGCGAGGTCCGCGCTGGTCCGGGCGATGGGCCCGGCCACGTCCACGCTCCACCAGCCGACGTTCAGCTCGCCGCCCATCGGCACGCGGTCGAACGTCGGCTTGAGTCCCAGCACGCCGCAGACGGCCGGCGGGATGCGCAGGCTCCCGCCCCCGTCGGTGCCGACGGCCAGCGGCACCATGCCGGAGGCCACCGCCGCGGCCCCGCCGCTGGAGGAGCCGCCGCACGGCCGCTCGCGGTCGTGCGGGTTGCGCGGCGAGCCGCCCGACGGGTTCACGCCGATGGGGGACAGGCCCAGTTCCGTCGTGCGGTTCTTGCCGGCGATGATCGCGCCGGCGCGGCGCAGCCTGGTGACCAGTTCCGCCTCGGGCTGGGCGTCGCCGGCCAGGAACGAGGTGCCGCCACGGGTGACGTGCCCGCGCACCGCGAAGAAGTCCTTGACGCCGACCAGCACGCCCTCCAGGGGCCCGGACGGCGCGCCGTCGCGCAGGCGCCGCGCCGACGCGGCGGCTTCGGCCAGCAGCGCGTCGGGGTCCACGGACACGAACGCGTCGACGTCGCCGCCGACGGGCTGGGCGGCCAGGAAGCGCTCGGCGACCTCGACGGGCGTGCACTCGCCCGAGGCGTACGCCTCGCGGTGGGCGCCGATGCCGGAGGGGGTCATGCCGTCGGCTCCTCGCCCTCGGCCAGGCGGCCCGGCCGCGTGAGCTCCGCCACGTACGGCGGGACGTCGCCGAGCCGGGCGCGGCGCAGCGCGGTCACGCCCATGAGCTGCAGCGACACGGCGCGCATGCCGCCGCCCACGAGGGGCGCGCGCGTGGCGCGCGCGACACCGCGGAGGACCGGACCGGTCATCCTGCGAGGCTGCACTCGGATGCTCCCTTCCTGCGAGGTGTGGTCGCGAAAGCCTAGCCGGACGGCGCGGCGCCCGTCTCGATGGCGCGCAGCGCCGTGCGCTCGACCTTGCCGGTGGACCGCCGGGGGATCGCCTCGGCGACGACGACTTCCCGCGGCAGCTTGTAGCGGGCCAGGCGCTCACGGCAGTGGTCCAGCACCGCGTCGGCGGTCAGGCTGGCCCCGGGCGCCGGCACGACCACGGCGCGGACGCGCTCGCCGGTGCGCCCGTCCGGCACGCCGACCACGGCCGCGTCGGCGATCCCCGGGTGCTCCAGCAGCACCGCCTCCACCTCGCGGGGGTAGACGTTGAAGCCGCTGACGATCACCAGGTCCTTCAGGCGCCCCTTGATCACCAGGTAGGCGTCGGCGTCCCACTCGCCCAGGTCGCCGGTGCGGAACCAGCCGTCCGGGTCCAGCACCTCCGCGGTCGCCGCGCCGTGGCCGTGGTAGCCGCGGAACACGTTGGGCCCCCGCGCCGTGATCTCGCCGACCTGCCCGGGTCCCAGCTCCGTGCCGTCGGGGGCGAGCACGCGCACCTCCACGCCGGGCAGCGGCATGCCGACGGTGCCCGCGCGCGGGGAGGGAGCGGCCGCGTTGGACGTGAGCCCCGGTGCGGTCTCCGTGAGGCCGTAGCTCTCCTGGATGGGCACGCCGTAGCGTTCGGCGAACGCGTGCCACACGCGCTCCGGCAGGCTGTCGGCGCCGGACACGGCGGCGCGCAGGCGCGGCAGCGGCGGCGCCTGGCCGGCGGGCACCGCGCACCAGGCGGCGAACACCGGCGGCGCGCCGTAGGCGACCGTCACGCCGTGCTCGGCCATGGCGTGCAGCGACCCGGTGGGGGAGAAGCGGTCCATGACCAGCACCTCGGCGCCGTGCAGGGCCGCGGCGTTGAGGATCACGTTGAGCCCGAAGATGTGGAAGAACGGCAGCAGGCCCAGCAGGACGTCGTCGGCGGTGAGCCGCAGCGCCGGCAGGCCGGCGAAGGCGTGCAGGTTGGCCAGGAAGTTACCGTGCGTGAGCAGCGCGCCCTTGGGCACCCCGGTGGTGCCGCTCGTGTAGCAGATGACGGCGGTGTCGCGGTCGACCGGCTCCGCCGCCGCGTCGGCGATGCGCGCCGGCCCTTCGGCGGTGACGGTGGCCACCGCGCCGCTGTCGGTGAGGATGTGCGCCATCTCGCGCGGCGTGTACGCGGGGTTGACCGGGACCACCACCGCTTCCGCGCGCAGCACCCCCCAGAACGCGACGGCGAAGCCGACACCGTTGGGCAGCACGATGGCCACGCGGTCGCCCGGGCGGACGCCGAGGGCGCGGACCTGCTCGGCGAACGCGTCGACGCGCGCGTCCACGTCGGCCCACGTGGTGGACGAGCCGTCGAGCATGCGGAAGGCGGTCCGTTCCCCGTGCTCGGCCGCCGCCGCTCCCACCAGATCCGCGACGTTCACCCGTCGAGCATGCCAGTTAGGCGAGGGTGGCGGCGAGGCGGTCCAGGCCGTCGGTGAGGTCGGCGTCGCTGAGCGCGTAGGAGATGCGCACGTAGCCCGGCGCGCCGAAGCCCTCGCCGGGCACCAGTGCCACCTTGGCCTGCTCGAGCATCACCTCGCAGAACGTCAGGGAGCTGTCGATGACGCGCCCGGCGACCTCTCGGCCCAGCAGCCCCTCCACGGACGGGAACACGTAGAAGGCGCCCTTCGGCTCCGGGCACACGATGCCCGGGATGGCGTTGAGCTTGTCGTGGGCGATGCGGCGGCGGCGGTCGTAGGTCTCGCGCATCACGGCCACGTCCTCCAGCCCGCCGGACACGGCCGCCAGCGCGGCGGCCTGCGCGACGTTGGAGACGTTCGACGTCAGGTGGCTCTGCAGCTTGAGGATGCCGGCGGTGACCTCCTTGGGCGCGATCGACCAGCCCACCCGCCAGCCGGTCATGGCGTAGGTCTTGGCCACGCCGTTCAGCACCACGCAGCGCGCGGCCAGCTCCGGCACGGCCACCGGCATCGACGTGAAGCGCGCGTCGCCGTAGACCAGGTGCTCGTAGATCTCGTCGGTGATGACCCAGATGCCGTGCTCGAGCGCCCAGCGCCCGATGGCCGCCACCTCCTCCGGCGGGTACACCGCGCCGGTGGGGTTGGACGGGGACACGAACACCAGCGCCTTGGTGCGCGGCGTGCGCGCCGCCTCGAGCTGCTCCACGGTGACGCGGAAGCCGGTGGCCACGCCGGTGGCAAGCTCCACCGGCACGCCGCCCGCCAGCTTGATCTGCTCGGGGTAGCTCACCCAGTACGGCGCCGGCAGCAGGACCTCGTCGCCGTCGCCGACCAGCGCCTGGAAGACGTTGTAGAGCGCGTGCTTGCCGCCGTTGGCGACCACGACCTGGCTCGCGTCGACCTCGTAGCCGCTGTCGCGCAGCGTCTTCTGCGCGATCGCCTCGCGCAGCGCGGGAAGCCCCGCGGCCGGCGTGTAGCGGTGCATCGCCGGGTCCTCGCAGGCCTTCATGGCCGCCTCGACGATGTGCGCGGGGGTGGCGAAGTCCGGCTCGCCGGCACCGAACCCGATGACATCCTCCCCGGCGGCCTTGAGCGCCTTCGCCTTCGCGTCGATCGCCAGGGTGGCGGACTCCTCCACCTGCTGGATCCGGCGCGACAGGGGCGAGGATGCGCTGCTCATGGCTCCTGGTCTCTTCTCCGGGGCCCGTGGCCCGCTGCTGGTGGCCGGCGCCGCCGCGGGCGGTTGCCCCGCGGCCGCTGCGGGGAGGGTTTCCCCGAGGCCGATTCCGACACCACGAGTGTTGCAGATGCCGAACAACTTCACCGTCCCGGGGATGGACCAGCAGACCGCTCAGCGCGTGATCGACCTGCTCGACCAGCGCCTGGTCGCTCTGGCGGACCTCGCGCTCACGCTCAAGCACGTGCACTGGAACGTGGTCGGCCCCAACTTCATCGCCGTCCACGAGATGCTCGACGACCACGTGGCCCAGGTCCGCCTGATGGTGGACGCGGTGGCGGAGCGCATCGCCACCTTGGGCGGGGTGCCGGTGGGCACGCCGGGCCACCTGGCCAAGCAGCGCACGTGGGACGACTACAGCGTCGGCAGGGCCGACGTGCGGGAGCACCTGGCGGCGCTGGACGTGGTGTACGTGGGGGTGATCCGCGACCACCGCGCCGCCATCCAGGAGCTGGACGAGCTGGATCTGGTCAGTCAGGGGATCCTGCTGGCGCAGGCGGAGCTGCTGGAGCAGTACCAGTGGTTCGTGCGCGCCCACCTCGAGGATCGCGACGGCAACCTGTCGCACGAGGGCGAGGCGACGGAGCGGGGCGCGGCACGGGCGGCGCGCTGACCGCCGGCCTCTCCGGCCCGGGGGCGGCGGCCGCCGCCCTTTGCGCCAGCGTGGTTTCGATTTCCCTGAGTGGGTACGTCCCGTTGCAGGCCGTCGGCGGGTGACGGCGTCGGCGGCCAGGCGGATGAGACGGGGAAAGGGACATCATGCTGCGCCGTCCGACGAGCAGGCCTGCCATTCTGACGACGCTCACCGTGGCGGCCCTGGTGGCGGTCATGCCGCCGGGCCCCGCCGTGGGTGAGCACCGCGACGCGACCGTGGCGCTGCGAGCGGAGGACGCCGTGGAGGCGGCCATCGCCTGGAGCGGCCACGCCTACCCGGAAGGCGCGACGGCGGCCGCGCTGGCCACCACGGGCGACTTCGCCGACGCGCTGGCGGGGGGCCTGGTGCAGGGCACCCTGGATGCGCCCCTGCTGCTGACGCCCGGCGAGACGCTGGACCCGCGCGTGCGCGCCGAGCTGGAACGGCTCGGCGTGACGGAGGTCCGCGTCCTGGGCGGCCCGGCCGCGCTGTCGGAGGACGTCGTGGCGGAGCTCGCCGACATGGGGCTGACCACGACGCGGCTGTCGGGCCAGACGCGCATCGAGACGGCGATCGCCATCGCGGAGGACCAGGCGCCCGACGCGCAGGCGGTCCTGCTGGCTCGCGCCTTCGCCGGTGACGGCGGCGACCCCACCCGCGCGTGGGCCGACAGCCTGGCCGCCGGACCGCTGGCCGCGGGCACCGGCAGGCCGCTGCTGCTGACCGCGACCGACGCGCTGCCGGCGTCCGTCGTGTCCTACCTGGAGTCCTCCTCCGTGACGACGGTGGAGGTCATCGGCGGGGCCGCCGCCGTGTCCGACCGGGTGGTCGCCGAACTGGAGGCGCTCGGCATGGCCACCGCCCGCCTGTCGGGGCCCAACCGCGCCGCCACGGCCGTGGCGATCGCCCAGCGCCGCGGCTTCGCGGACGCGTCCGCGGCCGGCACCGTGCTGGTCCTGGATGGCCAGGAGGCCGACGCGTGGGCCGCCGGGCTGGCGGCCGCCGGTCCCGCCGTGCTGGCGCAGGCACCGATGGTGCTGGCGTCCGGGGAGGTCCTGCCGCCGGAGTCGGAGGCGTTCCTGTCCGCCTCGCCGGACGCGCCGCCCGCGCTGGTGTGCGCGCCGCTGCTGGCCCGGCGCGCCTGCGACCTGGCCGCCGGGGCCGCCGGCTACGACGCGCTGCACGCCAACGCCACGGCCTCGGCCGCCCCGGAGCTGGTGCGGGCGGAGCTGCGCTCCGTGGCCGACGGCGTGGTGCACGTGCGCTACTGGTTCGACGAGGAGGTGCGCCTGGGCAGCCGCGGCGCGGGCGCGTTCCGCCTGGCGCCGCCCGACACCACGGCGGCGGTCGCGGCCGAGCGGGCCGCCGTGGCCGAGGACGCGCCGGAGGCGGTCGACGCCGCCTTCACGGCCGGCCATGCCGCGCTGCACGCCACCCTGGCGCTGGCCGACGCCGGCGCGGTCCAGGACGCCCAAGAGGTCGACAGTCCCGACGGCGGCGCCGAGCTCGGCGACGTGCGCGGCACCCCCGGCCGCACGCGGCGGCCGGACCTGGTCGCGGCTGTGGCGGAGGCCGGCGCCCTGGTGCTGACCTTCGACGCGCCGGTGGACACCGCCGTGGGGCGCAACATCGTGGCGGTGACCGCCGACAGCCGCGCGGTGACCGGCGGCAACGCGACCGTCTCCGACGGTGGCCGCACCGTGCGCGTGAGCGTGGAGGGCCTGGACCCGGAGCAGGTCCGCAGGGCGGCACTGCGCCCCGGCGCCGTGTTCACGTCGGCGGGCTCCAACCCCCTGTCGGCGGTGGCGGTCGCCGGCGGCGGCCTCACCGACGGGCCGGACCTGGTGGAAGTCGTCCCGCGGCCGGCGTCGGACGAGGTCCGCTTCACCTTCGACGCCGACCTGGCGCCGTTCTCCGACGGCGGCGACCGCGCCGGCTTCCGGTTGCGCTACGTGGACGGCACCGAGGTGACCGCCGGCGAGGCGACCGAGCTCGTCGACGCCCGCACGGTGGCGGCGCGCTTCCCGGAGGGCGCCGTCAACCGCCTCGTCGTCGGCGCGGCCGTTGCCGAAGGGGCGGTGCAGACGCTGGACGCCGTGCCGGCGATGGACGACGCCGCGGGGCTGGCGCAGGCGTTCGCGTTCGGGGAGAGCCTGGGCCCGCGCCTGATCGCCGCGGAGCTGCGCGAGCTGGAGGCGGAGGGCGCGACGGCCGCCATCACCGGCGACGCGGAGGTGCGCTTCGTCTTCGACGGCGCGGTGACGCAGGCCAACTCGCTGCGCTTCGCGGCGGTGGACCGCGACGGGGCGCGCGTGAACCTGTCGAGCTGCTCGGTGGAGCCGGGCATCGCCCAGGACACGGTGGTGTGCTCGGTTCCCCCGCCGCCGATCGGCGAGGAGTCGCGGATGCTGGTGGCCGGGACGGTCGCCTACGACGCCGTGCGCGCCGCCACCGCGTACCGCACGGGCACCGAGCCGGCCAGCGGCTTCGGCCGCAGCGTGTCGATGCCGGGCGTGCCGTGGACGGTGCCGTTCGCCTGATCGCGTCAGCGCAGGCCGAGCGCGGCGCAGTGGGACAGGAACGCCTTGACGGGCTGCCCGCCCAGGTCCAGCCAGTCGACCTCGGACTCCCACACCTTCAGCAGCTGCTGCCAGCTGAGCTCGCGCAGCACCACGTCGCCGACGCGGTCGCGGTGGGCCAGCTCCTGGCGCAGGCCGCCGCGCAGCGCCTGCACCCGCGCGGACACCTGGCCGCCCAGCTCCGTGCCGGAGGGGTAGACCACTGCCACGGCGAGCTGCTTGCCCAGGCGCGCCGCCTGGTCCAGCCCCGTGTCGACAAGCTCCAGCAGGCGGTCGCGGCCGCCGACGCCCACGGGGTAGCCCGCCAGGTAGGTGTCGACCAGGCACAGCACGTCTGGTGACTCGATGCGCACCGGCACCTCGGACGGCTGGGCGAACTCGCGCATGGCCTCGTCGAGCGCGTCGCCGGTCGTGCCGGAGCGCTCGACGCGCTCGCGCACCAGCGCCAGGTAGCGCGGGCTCGGGTCCAGGCGCGGCTCGCGCGTCCGGCCGGTCCACAAAGAGATGCGGATCGGCTCGCGCACCTTGTCGCCGCCGAGCAGCCGCAGGCGGTCGGCCAGCCAGGCGCGGTCGCGGTGGCGCTCCAGGGAGGCGAACAGGTTCCAGGTCAGCAGGTCGACGCTGCGCTGGTCGTGGAGGAGGGCGTCTCGCCGCGCCTCGTCGGACAACTCCAGCAGCGCCTCGTCGGCGAAGAACACCGGGTTGGTCGTGGTCTTGGTCCTCATGGCGCGGGATCGTACGCGGTCGGCGCGCGGGCGGGCCATCGCCGCCGCGTCCGCGCCGCTCGCGGGATGCTCCTATGGATGTCAAGTCGGTGATGGAGTGGTGAGGTCGGCCATCAGGGCGCGGTGGACTTCTCGGGCGATGTAGCGCTTGAGGCAGCGCAAGATGTCTTTGTTGGTCTTCTGTTCCTTGGCGCGGCGGTCGCGG
>DATMKC010000073.1:0-7731 GCA_035553555.1 Egibacteraceae bacterium
TCCTCCGGCAGGGGGGCGTCGGAGGCCACCAGGACGAGGTTGCCGCCGGTGCGCCCGTCGAAGCGGTCTCGCGGCGCCACCACCGCGACGTGGGCGAAGACCTCGTGCAGCGTCCGCAGCTCGGCCCGCGCGAAGTCGAACGGCGGCCCGTCGATCACGTTGACCACGTACACGCCGCCGGGGCGCAGGAGGTCGCGCAGCCGCTGGGCGAACTCCAGCGTGGTCAGATGCCACGGCACCGCCAGGCCGCCGAAGGCGTCGCCGATCACCACGTCGTAGGCCGCCTGAGGCAGTGTCCGGACGGCGTTGCGGGCGTCGCCGACGCGCACGTCCAGTCCCGGACTGTCCCGCAGCCCCAGCTCGCGCCGGTTGAGCTCCACCAGCGCCGGGTCGATCTCCAGGACCAGGCTGTCGCTGCCGGGCCGTGTGGCCTCCAGCCAGCGCGGCATCGCGAAGCCGCCCCCGCCGACGTGCAGCGCGTCCAGCGGCCGGCCGCCGGGCCAGCGCGCGTCCACCACCCCGGCGAACCAGCGCATGTAGTGGAACTCCAGGTACTCCGGGTCGTCCAGGTCCACGGCGCTGTGGCGCAGCGTGTCCAGGATCAGGGTGCGGCGCGTGGGGTCCCGCTCGTCGGTGACCACCTCCGCGCAGTAGTAGGCGCTCTCCACGTCGCAGGGCGCCTGCGACACCCCGGTGAGCAGCGCGCCGACGAGGCCCAGCGCGGCGTAGGCGCGCACGTCCTGGCCGGGTGACTCCGCCGGTCCCGCCTTGAGCCGCCAGTGCAGCAGCAGCCCGCCCGCCACGAGTGCCGCGCCCACCGCCAGGATGATCAGGCGCGTGGGGATCAGCGCCACCAGCACGAAGCCGGTGACGAACACCCCGGCGAGCGCCCCGGCGGTGCCCAGGGCCGACAGGCGGCCGACGACGTGGCCGGTCTGGTCCAGGTCCCGCAGCCGCAGCTTCACCACCGCGGGCGCGACCGCGGACAGCGCCACGGCGGGCAGGAAGAAGCCCGCCGAGGTGAGGATCAGGACGCTCGCCGCGCCGCCGCCGCGCAGCGGCGGCCCCAGGAACAGCACGATGGGCACGGACAGCAGCGCGAGCGCGCCGCCGGCGGCCAGCAGCGGGCCGATGATGCGGCGCGGGTCCATGCGGTCCGCCACGCGCCCGCCCCACGAGGCGCCCAGCGCGATGCCCGCCAGCACGATGCCGATGACCGCGGTGTAGGTCTCCAGGGTCACGCCGACGAACGGGGCCAGGACCCGCCCGGCCAGGATCTCCAGGACCAGCACCGCGGCTGAGGCGAGGAACACGAGCAGACCTGCGGCGCCGGCGGACATGCGTGCAACGATAGCCGTCATGATCGAGGCCTCGGATCCCCAGCCGCCCGCCGGAGCGGATCTGCGCGAGCTGACCGCGTGGTTCGTGGAGCAGCAGGCCGAGGCCTCCGCGCGCCTGGGTTCGCTGCTGTACGCGGCCCTGATGCGCCATGCCGCGCAGGACGTGCGCGCGGGTGGCGTGACCTGGCGCGTGCTGGCCCCGCACGCCAGCGCCGATCGCGGCAGTGCGCTGACGCTGCGGTTTCTCGCCGCGGTGCACAGGCTGGTGCTCCAGGGCCGCGCGCCCGCGCTGGCCGCGTCCTACCCGTCGGCGGGGGGCAGCGGCGACGTCGAGGGCGCGTGGCAGGCGTTTCACGCGACCCTGGAGGAGCACGAGGCCGAGCTCGTCGAGGTGGTCGGGTGGTCCTGCCAGACCAACGAGGTGGGGCGCGCCGCGGGCCTGGTGTGCGGCTTCCTGCGCGCCGTCGCCCGCACGGGCGTGCCCCGGCTGCGCCTGCTGGAACTAGGGGCGAGCGCCGGGCTGCAGCTTCGCTGGGACCACTTCCGCTACGAGTGGGACGAGCATCCGGACACGCACCACTGGGGCCCGCCGGACAGTCCCGTGGTCCTGTCCGGGCACTGGGACCCGCCGGCGGAGCTGCTCGCGCAGCGGGTCGAGGTGGTCGAACGCCGCGGCTGCGACCCCGACCCGGTGGACGTCACCACCGAGGAGGGCCGCCTGCGCCTGCGCCAGTCGGTGTGGGCCGACCAGCCGGAGCGCTTCGCCCGCCTCAACGGCGCGCTCGAGCTGGCCGCGCGCATCCCCGCCGAGGTGGAGCGCGCCCGCGCGGTGGACTGGGTGCCGGCCGCCCTTGCGGGTCGCGTCCCCGGCACGCTGACGGTGCTGTACCACTCGGTGGTGTGGCAGTACCTGGAGCCGGGCGAGCGGGACGAGGTGCGCGACGCGATCCACCGGGCCGGCGCGCGCGCGACCGCGGACGCGCCGCTGGCCTGGGTGCGCTCGGAGCCGGAGAACATCCTGCGCGCCATGCGGGTCCGCCTGACACTGTGGCCCGGTGGACAGGAGGAGCTGGTGGCCAAGGCGGCCGCCCACGGCCTGCCGGTGCGCTGGCAGACGGTACGCGCATAGGCTTGTGACGATGACTGTTGTGGTGCCTTCCGCCGTGGACTTCGCCGCCGTCAGCGACCTGGCTGACGCGGGCGAGTCCGACGCCGCCCTGCGGCGCTTCCTGCACGGCCTGCCCGGCGTGGACCAGGTCGGCGCGGACGCGCGCGCCGCCACGCTGGCGACCCGGTCCATCAAGAAGCAGGCCAAGCTCCAGGCGATCGACATGGCCATCGCCATGACGGACCTGACCACGCTGGAAGGCATGGACACTCCCGGCAAGGTCCGCACGCTGTGCGCCAAGGCCCGCCGCCCGGACCCCGCCGACCCCAGCGTGCCGCCCGTCGCGGCGGTGTGCGTGTACGGCGACCTCGTGCCCGCGGCGGCCGAGGCGCTGCGCGGCAGCCCGGTGCGGATCGCGGCCGTCGCGACGGCGTTCCCCTCCGGGCGCGCGTCGCTGCGCGTGAAGCTGGAGGACACGCGCGAGGCCGTCGCCGCCGGTGCGACCGAGATCGACATGGTGATCGACCGCGGCGCGTTCCTGGCCGGCCGCTACGGGCAGGTGTTCGACGAGATCCGCGCGGTGAAGGACGCGTGCGGCCCCGCCCACCTGAAGGTCATCCTGGAGACGGGCGAGCTCGCGACCTACGACAACGTGCGCCGCGCGTCCTGGCTGGCCCTGGCCGCGGGCGCCGACTTCATCAAGACCTCCACCGGCAAGGTGGCGCCCAGCGCAACCCTGCCCGTGGCCCTGGTGATGCTGGAGGCCGTGCGCGACGTCGCCGAGCTCACCGGCCAGTACCGGGGGGTGAAGGTCGCCGGGGGCGTGCGCACCACCAAGGACGCGATCCGCTACCTGGTCCTGGCCCACGAGGTGGCCGGAGCCGAGTGGCTGCGCGCGGACCGCTTCCGCATCGGCGCGTCCAGCCTGCTCAATGATCTGCTCATGCAGCGCGCCAAGCAGGCCACCGGCCGCTACTGGGGCCCCGACTACGTGACGATCGAGTAGATGACCGAGACCACCACTCCCGACCTGGTCACGCCGACGTGGGACTACGCTCCCGCGCCGGAGGCCCGCGACATCGTGCGCCTGTCCTCCAGCTACGGGCTGTTCATCGACGGCGCGTTCGTCGACACGCTGGACGGCGGAGCGCTCAAGACCGTGAACCCGGCCACCGAGGAGGTCCTCGCCGAGGTCGCCGAGGCCGGCGCGAAGGACATCGACCGCGCGGTCGCCGCGGCCCGCAGGGCGTTCACCGAGGTGTGGGGGCCGATGCCCGGGCGGGAGCGCGCCAAGTACCTGTACCGGATCGCCCGGCTGATCCAGGAGCGCGCCCGCGAGTTCGCCGTGCTGGAGTCCCTGGACAACGGCAAGCCGATCCGCGAGTCGCGCGACGTGGACGTGCCGCTGGCGGCCGCGCACTTCTTCCACCACGCCGGCTGGGCGGACAAGCTGGCGCACGCCGGCTACGGGCCGGACCCGCGCCCGCTCGGCGTGGCCGCGCAGGTGATCCCGTGGAACTTCCCGCTGCTCATGGCCGCGTGGAAGATCGCGCCGGCGCTGGCCACCGGCAACACCGTCGTGCTCAAGCCCGCGGAGACCACGCCGCTGTCGGCGCTGCTGCTCGCCGAGGTCGTCCAGCAGGCGGAGCTGCCGCCGGGCGTGGTGAACATCGTCACGGGCGCGGGCGAGACCGGCGCCGCGCTGGTCGGCCACCCCGACGTCGACAAGGTGGCGTTCACCGGGTCCACGGAGGTCGGCAAGGCGATCCAGCGCCAGATCGCCGGGACCCGCAAGAAGCTCACGCTGGAGCTGGGCGGCAAGGCGGCCAACGTCGTGTTCGACGACGCGCCGATCGACCAGGCCGTCGAGGGCATCGTCAACGGCATCTTCTTCAACCAGGGGCACGTGTGCTGCGCCGGCAGCCGGCTGCTGGTGCAGGAGTCCGTCGAGACCGAGGTGCTGGAGCGGCTCAAGGCCCGGCTGGCGACGCTGCGCCTGGGCGACCCGCTGGACAAGAACACCGACATCGGCGCCATCAACTCCGCGCAGCAGCTCGCCAAGATCACCGAGCTCGCGGCCAGCGGCGAGCAGGAGGGTGCGCAGCGCTGGTCGCCGGAGAGCTGCGTGCTGCCCGAGCGCGGCTACTGGTTCGCGCCGACGGTGTTCACCGGGGTCGCGCAGAGCCACCGCATCGCGCGCGAGGAGATCTTCGGCCCGGTGCTCTCGGTGCTCTCGTTCCGCACGCCGCAGGAGGCGCTGGACAAGGCGAACAACACCCCGTTCGGCCTGTCCGCGGGTGTGTGGACGGAGAAGGGCAGCCG
This sequence comes from Egibacteraceae bacterium, assembly GCA_035553555.1. Taxonomy (GTDB): domain Bacteria; phylum Actinomycetota; class Nitriliruptoria; order Euzebyales; family Egibacteraceae; genus DATMKC01. Next base: position 4,771 of record DATMKC010000073.1, read on the forward strand.
GATCCTGTGGATGGCGCAGCGCCTGCGCGCCGGCGTGGTGTGGGCCAACACGTTCAACCGCTTCGATCCCACCTCTCCCTTCGGCGGCTACAAGGAGTCCGGCTTCGGGCGCGAGGGCGGCCGGCAGGGTTTGGCCGCCTACCTGGACCTCGAGGTGGACGCATGAGCGAGCGCCTCCAGGTCAGGCGCACGGCGAAGCTGTTCGTCGGCGGGGCGTTCCCGCGCTCGGAGTCGGGCCGCAGCTACGAGGTGACGGCGGCAGACGGCGGCTTCCTGGCCAACGCGGCGCTGGCCAGCCGCAAGGACGCGCGCGACGCCGTGGTGGCGGCGCGCAAGGCGTTCCCCGGGTGGAGCGGCGCCACGGCCTACAACCGCGGGCAGATCCTGTACCGCGTCGCGGAGCTGCTGGAGGGCCGCGCGGCGCAGTTCATCGACGAGGTGGCGGCGGCCGAGGGCGTCGACCTGGACCACGCCACCGCGCAGGTGGACGCCGCGATCGACCGCTGGGTCTGGTACGCCGGCTGGAGCGACAAGATCGCGATGGTCGCCGGATCGGCGAACCCCGTCGCGGGGCCGTACTTCAACTTCTCGGTGCCCGAGCCCACCGGCGTGGTGGCCGTCCTGGCGCCGCAGGGCTCCAGCCTGCTGGGCATGGTGAGCGTCGTGGCGCCGGCCATCGTCAGCGGCAACACCGCGGTGGTCGTGGCCTGCGAGGCGCGCCCGCTGCCGGCGGTGTCGCTGGGCGAGGTGCTCGCGACCAGCGACGTGCCCGCCGGCGTGGTGAACGTCCTGACCGGCCGCACGGCGGAGCTCGCGCCGATCCTGGCGGGCCACATGGACGTCAACGCGATCGACCTGTGCGGCGCGCCCGCCGAGCAGGTGCCCGAGCTGGAGCGGCTGGCCGCGGAGAACGTCAAGCGCGTCGTCCGACCGCCGCGCGAGGGCGAGCCGGACTGGACCGCCGAGCCGTCCCCTCGCCGCATGCTCGCGCTCACGGAGACCAAGACGGTCTGGCACCCCCAGGGCGTGTAGGCGCGCCGAGTGTTCGCGAGCCTCCGAACGGCTTCCCGACAGAAAGCCGTGACGGGGGCACTCCGGTTCCCTAGGCTCACCCTCGTCCGTACGGCGACGCGCCCTCGGGTGCGAGGGGAGGACCATCAGTGGGACGAGCATGGTGGAAGACGTTCATCGGGCTGCTTGCGCTGCTGCTTGCGCTGGCCGCGTGCACCGACGGCGGCGACGGCGACGGCGACGGCGGCGAGGAGGGTGAAGAGGGCAGCGACACCGAGCTGAGCGAGGGCGACGGCCTGCTCGCGGCCGTGCGCGAGCGCGGCACCCTGCGCTGCGGCGTGAACAACGCGGTGCCGGGCTTCGGTTTCCTGGACGACGAGGGCAACTACTCCGGCTTCGACATCGACTTCTGCCGCGCAATCGCCGCCGGCGTGCTCGGTGACGCCGACGCGGTCGAGTACGTGCCGCTGACAGCCGAGCAGCGCTTCACGTCGCTGCAGTCCGGCGACATCGACGTGCTGTCGCGCAACACCACGTGGACGGCGTCGCGGGACGGCGGTGAGGGCGCGCAGTTCGCCATGACCACGTTCTACGACGGCCAGGGGATGATGGTCCGCGCGGACAGCGAGTTCCAGAGCGTGGACGACATGGCCGACACCGACATCTGCGTGCTGTCGGGCACCACGACGGAGCTGAACCTGGCCACGCGGTTCAGCGGCATGAACTACAACCCGGTGCCGTTCGAGGGCAACGACACGCTCCAGCAGGCCTTCGCCGAGGGCCGCTGCGACGGCTGGACCTCGGACAAGTCCCAGCTCGCCGGCGTGCGCTCCAACTGGCCGGAGGGCCCGGAGGCGCTGCGCATCCTGGACGAGACCTTCTCCAAGGAGCCGCTCGGCCCGGCCGTGCGCCAGGGCGACACGGACTGGTTCGACGCGGTGAACTGGTCGGTCATGGCCACCGTGCTGGCCGAGGAGCTGGGCATCAGCTCGGAGAACATCGACGAGATGATGGAGAGCGAGGACGCGGACATCCGCCGCTTCCTGGGCCAGCCGGGCGGCGAGGACAACAGCGTCCTGGACCCGGGCCTGAACCTGGAACCGAACTTCGCCGAGCAGATCGTGCGGCAGGTCGGCAACTACGGCGAGATCTACGAGCGCAACGTCGGTCCCGACACGCCGCTGGGCCTGGAGCGCGGGTTGAACGCGCTGTGGACCGAGGGCGGCCTGATGTACGCGCCGCCGCTGCGCTAGGAGGACGGGCTCCGCGAGGCGCGTGGGACCCATGAGCAGCGACACCGCCACGGTGGCGGCCGCCACGAAGCGGCCGCCACCGTGGCGCGACGTGCGCGTCCTGCGCGTCGCGGGGCAGGTCGTGTTCCTGCTGCTGGTCGGCGCCCTGCTGGCCTACCTGCTGGGCAACCTGCGCGACAACCTGCGTGACTCCGGCCTGCCGACCGGTTTCGGCTTCCTGGACCAGCCGGCGGGCGTGGACATCCGCGACAGCTCCTTCCGGCCGTCCCAGCCGGTGCGCGACGCCTTCCTGGTGGGCTTCCTCAACACGCTGCGCGTCGCCGTGCTCGGCATCGCGATCGCGTCCCTGATCGGCCTGCTCGTCGGCATCGCGCGCCTGTCGTCCAACTGGCTGGTGCGCAAGACCGCCGCCCTGTACGTGGAGGCGCTGCGCAACGTCCCCGTGCTGGTGTGGATCGTGTTCGCGTACACCGCCGTGATCCTGAAGCTGCCGCCCATCACGGAAGCGGCCGAGTGGCTCGACGCGGTGGTGCTGTCCAACCGCGGCCTGGTGGTGCCCTGGTACGAGCGCAACCTCGCCTCCGGCGCGCTGCTCGCGCTGGCGCTGGCGCTGGTCGGCGTCGCCGCGGCCTTGTGGGTCTGGCGCACCCGCCGCTCCGACGCGACCGGGCAGCCCCACCATCGCGTGCTGTGGGCC
>DATMKC010000074.1:0-4532 GCA_035553555.1 Egibacteraceae bacterium
GGGTTGCGGGCGCGCAGGCGCTCGTAGAACTCGTCGGTCATGGACCGCATGCCCGCCGTGGCGGCGGGGTTGGCCGGGAACGTCACCGGGCCGAACTCGAACAGGCGGACCTCCTTGATGGTCCGCTCCGCGATCCCCTGCGGGTTGTGCCGGGACGTGCCCGGGTCGTCGTTCCACTCGTCCTTGACGACGCGGAAACGGAAGCTCGACCCGTACACGCCCTCGCGCAGGCCCGGCAGCAGGTCACGGTTGTAGGAGGTGTCGAACAGCGGGACGATGCCGTACGCCGCGTCGTCGTCCTCGCCCAACTCGCGGATCGGACCCAGGACCTTGTTGCCGACGTGGAAGTCCATGCCGTGGTCGTAGAGGACCTTGATCCCGTCGCGGGACTCCTTCATCGTCTTGCGGAACGCGCCCGGCGCGATGCGCTCCAGGAAGCGGCCCTCGAAGAACGAGTCGATCTCGTACCAGTTGTTGAAGACGGAGAAGCGCACGTCCAGCGTCCCCAGGTAGCCGTCGTCGGCGGCGTCGGCCGCGCGCAGGCTCGCCGGCGTGAGGCGCGGCGCGACCGCGCGCACAAGGTCGATGTCGGTCAGAACGTCCATCAGGCGTCGTCTCCTTCGGTGGACGGTGCGGCGTCGGGATCGGTGCCCGGCTCCTGGAGTTGCACCGAGAGCTTCCCGGTGTGCTTGAGCAGCGAGTAGTCGTCCGCCAGAACCGCGTCGCGTACCGAGTCCGGCTCGAAGCCGCCGTCCACCAGCGTCCGCATCGCGTTCGCCTGGTGGTTCTGGATCTCGGCCTTGTCCTTCTGGTCGTCCTGCAGGAAGGGGATGTCGCGCTGGTCGATGACGAGATGCGCCGAGTCCGACGGGCGCGGCAGCAGCACTTCCAGCGCGCCGCACGCCTCGCCCCACAGGTGCTGGAGCTTCACGTCGGAGAACGCCCGGCGGGTCTGGGAGTAGTTGCCCGCGTTCAGGCTCGACCCCTGCATGCCCTCCGAGGCGCCGACCAGCGTGGGATGCACGCCTAGCGCCATGAGGATCCGCGTCTCGGACTTGCCCTGCGTGGACTTGAAGTCGATCTGCTGGAGGTTCGCGCCGACCACCGTGGCGTCCGCACCACCGCCCAGGTGCAGCGTCTTGTAGGCGTTGGCGAGCCCCTGGTGCTCCTCATCGAACAGCGCCTTGAACGCCTTGACCTGCTCGGCCGTCATGGACGGGTCGTGCTTGATGACCATGTTCGGCGTCGCGCCGTGCTGGAAGAACTTGAGCTTGTGCTCCGTCGCCGCCTTGTCCCCCTGCACCTCCCGCACGATCGGCGTCAACGGGCTCATGCCGCGGTAGCGCACCATCGGGTCCGGGTAGGGCGCATAGTGCGCGAACTCGCCCGGCAAGTAGACGCGTGAGCCCTTGCCGAGCTTGCCGCCCGGCGAGTAGGCGATCGCGATGAGCTCGGCGTCCTCAGCCGTGCCCGGGTCCTCCGGGTCCAGGTTCGAGCCGAGAACCAGCGTCACCCAGTCCGGGCGCAGCAGCGACAGTCCCCGGCCGTTGTCCACCTTCAACGGGTAGGCGTTGCCCGCGATGTCGCCGTACACCAGCATCTGCGCCAGAAGGTCCGACGTGCGGCCCCCGAACCAGGGGCGCTCCAGCAGCCGCAGCGCCTCGTTGCCGAACGGCGCCTGCGGGCGGCCGTTCAGCAGCTCCCGCCACTGGAACCGGCCCTGGGAGAACACCTCCAGCCGGAACGCCACCGCCGCGAACACCACCGGGTCCGACGTGAACATCCCCGCGTACCCGGCGTAGTCCGACGGCGGCGGCACCTCCGGCCCTCGCGTCCACGAGGTGTTCACACCGAACGGGTAGGAGGACCCCAGGAACGTGAAGAAGTCGTCCACGCTGCTGATCGACACGTCATGGCGCTGCTCGGTCTTGCCCCTGGAGAGGAGCCGCTGCGCAAGTGTCGCCACCGGCTACCCCTCCACGTCGAGCACGAACATGGTCAGCCCGGCCAGGGCCAGCCCGCCGATGAACAGGCCGGGACGCAGCCCGAATGCGCCGGCCGACAGTCCCAGGCCCAGCGCGGTGAGCACGACAGCGACCGCGTTCACGAGAACAGGAAGAACGACTCGCGGGCCTCGGCCGGGGCGTAGGCGAGCGTGGCCGCCTCCAGGGGTGTCACGTCGTTCATGGATGCCCTCCGTGACCAGACCCAGTTGTCACCGACGATCTTCTTCACCGCGCCCTCCACCGCCGCGTCCAAGGCGGGGTCGGTGCGGAACTTCACGCGCTTCTGAATCACGGCGTCGTAGAAGGCGCCGTGCGCGCGGATCACGTCGCCGCCCTGCATCGCGTCGCAGGACCGAATCTCGTCCGCGAACACCCCGGCGGGGCCGCCCTTGTCCAGCGCCACCTTGCCGCCGTGCTTGGCGGTCAGCGCGTTGCAGCGGTCCACCACCCAGCCGGTGCCGGCCCGGTGATCCACCAGTTCCAGCACCCCATCGGCGCAGGACACGATCGCGGCCGACTCGCGTTCGGGCGACACGGCCAGCCCGAACCGCAGCGCGCCCTCCGGCTTGACATCCGGGTCGCACAGTTCGCGCCACAACTCCAGTGGGATCACGACATCGGCCCCCGCGGTCGGGATGTTGCCGTAGGCCCGCCGGTACTCGCCGTCGCTCATCGCCGCACGCTCGGCCTTGAGCACGTCCAGCGTCACCGTGTGGCGCCAGCCGCCGTCGCCGTCACCGCACCTGCAGGGTGGGTTCGGGCAGAGCGCCGGCATGAAGCCGAAGTAGGAGTCCCAGTCGTCGGGATCCCAGTTCTCCCCCGCGCCCCAGTCGAAGAACGCCGTTCCCGAGCCGGTGTCGGCCAGGACGGCCCCACGGCCCGTCTTGACCTTGCGGTTGTAGATCGTGGAAGCGGCGGTGCCCGCAGTGGACCACCACCACAGTTGCGCGTCCGCGACGGTCAGCATCGCCGGGCGCAGACCCTGCTCGCGGCGGTCGTCCACGTCGTGCCAGATCTCGTCCAGCATCGCCTGGCCGATGGTCTTGCCGTGGCCCGTGCCGGCCGAGGTGGACGCGAGGCGCAGGATCGAGCCGGTCTTCCACCGGATGCCCTCGTTGCCCATCCCTTCGAGGATCTGCTTCACCAGCGGCATCAGCTTCGAGGCCCGCAGGTTCGGAAAGATCTCATCCAGGAACTTGTCGCGCGCGTCCTTGCCGGTCTGCGCGGTGAACACCGACCGCTGGGGGCTGCCCCAGTTCAGCCCCCGGTCCACCATCTCCGCGAAGGAGAGCGTCGTCTTGCCCTGCTGGCGCGGAACCGTCGTGCCGATGTCCCGGTAGAACGGGATCCGCGTGAGTGCGTCGTACTCGCCGGCCACGTCCGCGACGTAGCGCTGCCACGGCATGAGCGGCTGGCCCAGCAGCTCAGCGACCTTCGCGACCCTGCCCCCCGTGGTCGGGCGCTCCGGCCGCCTACGTGTCGCGTACCGGGGAGCGCATAGCCGCGATGAGCTCTTCAAGGCCGCCGCTGTCCGAGTCATCGACCATCAGCCCCTCCAGCGCCTCCCTGTACTCGCGGAACATCTGCGAGTTGAAGGGGTTCAAGTCGAGGGCCACCGCCATGGTCCTGAGCGCCGTCACCCTGGCCTCATCCACGGCCTCCAGCCGCCCGGCCTCGCCCAGCGCCCTCAGGGTGATCGCGATCGCGCGCTCGTTCGGCCCCGGCTCGGCGCGCTGCTCCTTGTGCTTCGCCTGCCGGTGCCGGGCCAGCCCGTTGCCGTTCTTCGCCACGAAGTCACAGTCGGGACAGTCCATCGGCTACCACTCCCGACTCGGCCGGCGCACCGCCGCCTGTCCACCGCCCACGGCCTCACGCATCATCCGGCCCGCGTTGCACGGCTTACACGACGCGCGCACGTTGTCCAGGTCGAACCACGCACCGCCCAGGGCCAGCGGCACGATGTGATCCCCCTCCGTCGCCTTCACCCGACAGTGCGGCCCGCGGATCTGACAGAGGTACCCGTCGCGCTCCAAAGCGGCCAGTCGCACCGCCCGCCACGCCGGACTCGAATGACTGAACTCTCCCCGTCGCCCCATGGCCGACCTCGAAACATTCGATCCGTGTAAAAAAGAGGCGCGGAGCTTCCGCGTGCCCGGCGCGGCGGTGCGTGTGGAGGCCGCCCCCCTACCCCTGCCGGTCCCTGCGGGCTTCTGCCGTCCTGTCGCGTGGTCAGCGTCCAGTCGTGGCGAGCGAGGCGGGAGGCGGGGTCTGGATCGGTACGGTGACCTGCTCTGCCACTGCTAGGTCGTCGCCTTCCACGATGTGGTTGCCTTCGGCGTCGAGCGCGTAGCGGTAGGCGGTCAGGGTGTCTGCCGTGTAGGTGACCTGGTAGCACTCGGATGCGGTGATGCCGTGCGCCTCCAGCCATGGGACGATCTGAGTGTGCTGCTCGGGTGTCATGGTGGATGCGTGCAGTGTGGTCACGTCAGCCTCACGGGACCAGGGCACCTGCATGCGGTATGGAGG
>DATMKC010000075.1:0-3195 GCA_035553555.1 Egibacteraceae bacterium
GCCGTGACCCGTGGGAGCGCATGGCCTACCGCGGGGAGATGCACCAGCTGGTGAGCACGCCCGCCGGCCCGCCGCTGGTCGCGTCCCTGATCCGGTCGCTGGCGGCGCGCGTGCGCGAGCAGGCGCGCGCCGGTGCGCCCGACGTCCTGCACGTGCACTGGTGGGTGCCCGGCGCGATCGCGGCGCGGCTGGCGGCCGTCGACGTGCCGACCGTGGTGACGGTGCACGGCACCGACGTGGCGCTGATCGAGGCTCGCCCGCGGCTGGCGGCGCTGGCGCGCTGGGCGCTGGGTGGCGCCGACCGCGTGGAGGCGGTGTCGTCCGACCTGGCCGAGCGCCTGGAGCGCGCCGTCGGCATCCGCGCGGACGCGGTCAACCCGATGCCGCTCGACCCGTCGTGGCTGCGCCCGGCGGCCGTGGTGCCGCGCGCGCCCGACGGTGTCGCGCGGGTGCTCGCGGTGGGGCGCATGGTCCCGGAGAAGGGCTTCGCCGACCTGATCGCGGCGGTGGCGCGCCTGAAGCAGCCGGTGGTACTGGAGCTGATCGGCGACGGCCCGGAATTCGACCGGCTCCTGGCGCTGGCCGACGAACTGCGCGTGGCGCTGGAGCTGCCGGGGCGGGTGGCGCCGGCGGGGCTGCGCGCCGCCTACGCGCGCGCCGACGTGGTCGCGCAACCGTCGCATCGGGAGGGCCTCGGCCTGGTGGCGGCCGAGGCGGTGCTGGCGGGCACGCCGGTGGTGGCCGCCGACTCCGGCGGTGTGCGCGACGTGCTGCCCGAGGACCGCCTGGTCCCCGCGGGCGATGTCGGCGCGCTGGCGGAGCGGCTGGGACGCGCGCTGGCGAACCTGCCCGCGGAACGCGAGGCGACGGCGGCCCTGGCCGCCGGGATCGCCCAGCGCCTGTCACCGCAGGCCTCGGCCGAGCGCACCCTCGCCGGCTACGAGGCGCTCATGGAGCGCCCCTAGCCGAAGTTGACGCCCAGCCTCAACCCTTCGGCGTCAGCCGAAGCTGGCGCCTTGGGGCAGCACCATCGCGTCGAGGGCGGCCGCGGGCTCCACGGACGCCACCTCGCACAGGATGGAGCCGCGCACCATGGCGCGGTCCCCCACCAGCGCCCCCTCCAGCAGCACCGAATCGGTCAGGCGCGCACCGGCACCGATCGTGCAGTGCGCCAGGATCACCGTGCCGGGGCCGAGCTTGGCGCTCGGGTCCACCTTGGCGTCACGGTGCACCGCAACCTCGCCGCCGCGCCGCTCCAGCAGCGGGTCGCCCGGCCAGTCGCAGCGCCCGTCGAGCACGGCGCGGTGGCCGTCCAGGTAGCGCCGCGGCGTGCCGAGGTCCTGCCAGTACGCATCGCTCGTCACACCGAGCAGCGTGCGGCCGGCCTCCAGCAGCCCGGGGAAGACCTCGCGCTCGAACGACAGCGGGCCGTCGCCCGGAAAGGCGTCGAAGACGTCCGGCGCCAGCACGTACGTCCCGGCGTTCACCGTGTCGGCGTCGAGCGTGCCGGGCGGCGGCTTCTCGACGAAGCGCTCCACCCGCCCGTCCGCGCGGCACACCACGACACCGAAGCTCGACGTGTCGGCGACGCGGGTCAGCGCGAGCGTGGCGTCGGCGCCGCTGTCGCCGTGAGCGCGCACCAGCCCGGCGTAGTCCAGGTCGGTGAGGATGTCGCCGTTGCAGACCAGCACGGGCTGCTCGCCGGCGCCCTCGGCGAAGAGCCGGCGAACCGCGCCGGCCGTGTCCAGCGGCGACTCCTCGGTGCGCACCGCGACCTCGACGCCGGCCCGCTCCCCGGCGGCGTGCAGCGGCGCGAAGGGCGCGGCGTCGTCACCCACCAGGAAGTCAGCGCGCGTCACGCCGATGTCGGCGAGGCGGCGCAGCAGCCCGAGCGCGAACGGCTCGCCCATGAAGGGCACCAGCGGCTTGGGACGGCTGTCGGTGAGGGGACGCAGGCGGGTGCCCTGGCCGCCCGCGAGGATCACGGCACGCATGCCGCCAGGCTACTCGCGGCGGCGGCGCAGGCGCTCCCACAGGATCGCCTCCTCGCCGTGCTCGCCGGGTGAGAAGATCGCGCCGGGCTCCAGGCCCTCCGGCAGGTAGCGCTGCTCGACCCAGCCGCGCGGGTCGTCGTGCGGGTAGCGGTAGCCCTCGCCGTGACCGAGCTTCGCCGCGCCCTTGTAGTGCGCGTCGCGCAGGTGCGCGGGCACCGGCGCGTTGCCCAGGCGCCGCACGGCCTCGTCGGCGCGTGCCAGCGCCGTGGTGACGCTTTTGGACTTCGGCGCCAGCGCCAGGTAGGCCGCCGCCTCGGCCAGCGCGTAGCGCGCCTCCGGCAGGCCCACCACGTCCAGCGCCTGGAACGCCGCGACCGCCACCTGCAACGCGCGCGGGTCGGCCAGGCCCACGTCCTCGCCCGCCAGGATCACCATCCGCCGCGCCACGAAGCGGGGATCCTCTCCCCCGGCCAGCATGCGCACCAGCCAGTACACCGCGGCGTCCGGGTCCGAGCCCCGCATGGCCTTGATGAACGCGCTGACCTGGTCGTAGTGGCTGTCGTCGCGGTCGTAGCGCAGGTGCGGCCGCCCCAGCGCCGCCTTCACCATCTCCGCCGTGACCAGGTCCGCCCCGCGCGTCGCCGCGGCGGCCTCCAGCCCGGTCAGCGCCACGCGCGCGTCACCGTCCGCGGCGGCCACCAGCGCGTCCAGCGCCTCGGGCGCCACCGCCAGGCCGGGCAGGCCGCGCTCGTCGGCGACCGCGCGCTCCAGCAGCGCGCGCACGTCGTCGCCGTCCAGCGGCTCCAGCCGATACAGCAGGCTGCGCGACAGCAGCGGCGCGTTCACCTCGAAGTACGGGTTCTCCGTGGTGGCGCCGATCAGCACCACGGAGCCGTCCTCGACGCCGGGCAGCAGCGCGTCCTGCTGGGACTTGTTGAAGCGGTGGATCTCGTCCACGAACAGCACGGTGCGCCGGTCCGAGGCGGCGCGGCGGTCCCGCGCCTGCTCCACCACCGCCCGCACGTCCTTCACCCCGGCGGTCACGGCGGACAGCTCGGTGAACGCCGCCTGCGTGGTGGCGGCGATCACGTGGGCGAGCGAGGTCTTGCCGGTGCCGGGCGGTCCCCACAGGATCACGCTGGACAGCTGGTCGCGCTCCACGGCGGCGCGCAGCGGGCCGCCGGGGCCGACGAGATGACGC
>DATMKC010000076.1:0-3543 GCA_035553555.1 Egibacteraceae bacterium
CACCAGGATCGTCACCGAGGCGCAGTGGGCGGACAGGTAGGCGGCCGCCTGCCCCGCCGAGTTGCCCCCGCCCAGCACGAACACGTCCTCGTCCGCGTGCGCCTGCGCCTCCTCGCGGCTGGCGCCGTAGTACACGCCCGAGCCGGTCAGCCCCTCCGCGCCCGGCACGTCGAGCATGCGGTAGGCCACGCCCGTCGCGACGATGCAGCCGTTCGCGGCGACCTCGGTGCCGTCACCGAGCCGCAGGACGTGGAACCCGTCGCGCGCGTCGAGGCCGGCGACTTCCTGCGAGGCGAGCAGCTCCGCGCCCAGGCGGAGCGCCTGCGCGTTGGCTCTGCGGGCGAGGTCCGCGCCCGACAACCCCTTGGGAAAGCCCAGGTAGTTCTCGATCAGCGTGCTCAGGCCCGCTTGGCCTCCCGGCGCCAGCCGTTCCACGACGAGCGTGCGCAGCCCCTCCGACGAGCCGTACACCCCGGCCGCGAGCCCGGCCGGACCGCCCCCGACCACCACCAGGTCGTAGAACGGCAGCGCGGCCCGGGTGTGCAGTCCCACGCGGTCGGCGACCTCCGCGGGCGACGGCGCCACCAGCGCCTGCCCGTCCTCCAGGACCACCACCGGGCCGGCGGCGGTGTCCGCGCCCGCGCTGGTGAGCAGGCGCGCCGCCTCCGGGTCGCGCTCCACGTCGAGCCAGGTGTAGGGGATCTGGTTGCGCGCCAGGAAGTCCTTCAGCTCGTGGGCCTCGCGCGACCAGCGGTGCCCGACGACGCGGATCCCCTGGGCTCCCGGGCGGTAGGAGGCCCACCACTCGTCGAGCAGGTCGTCGACGACCGGGTACAGGCGCTCCTCGGGGGGATCCCACGGCTTGAGCAGGTAGTGGTCGAGCGCGACCTCGTTGATCGCGCGGATCGCCGCCTCCGTGTCGGCGTACGCGGTCAGCAGCGCCCGCTTGGCCTCGGGCGCGAGCGCGCGCGCCTCGCGCAGCAGCTCCACGCCGGTCATGCCGGGCATGCGCTGGTCGGCGAGCACCAGGGCGACGGGGCGGCCGCGCAGCGCCAGCGTGCGCAGCGCCTCCAGCGCCTCCTCGCCGGAGCCGGCGCCGACCACGTGATAGTCGCGGCCGTAGTGGCTGCGCAGGTCGGCCTCCACCGCGCTGAGCACGCGTGGCTCGTCGTCCACGGCCAGGACCACCGGCTTGGCCAATGTCCCTCCCTCCGCCGATCCCCGTCGAGTTTCCCGCCAGGGCAACCTACCCCGCGACCCGGGGCAGCGGAAGCCGCCCGGGCGCGACGACCGCCCGCGCCGGGCCGGGCCGCCACATCCTGACGGGTCCGGGGTTGTGTGCGGCGGCGCGGCTGCCGACACAGAAGGTGACCGGCCTCCCCTGGCCGGTCGCGAAGCGTGCGACGAGGAGCAGGCCCCCTGATGCGTGCAGCCGCTGTCCCCCACCGCCGGCGCCTGGCCGCCGCCCTCCTGGTGTCGGCGCTGGCCGCCACGGGCCTGCCGCGCCCGGCCGCCGCCGCGGGCGCGCCGGAGCTGTCCGTGTCCTCCGTGCCCACCGGGGAGGACTTCGCCGCAGTCGCCTACGGCGACCCGTTCGACTTCGCCAACCCCCAGGACCTGCGCCTGCTGCCGGACCGCACCACCCCGGCGCTGCACAGCCCGCGCATGGAGTCCGGCGAGTACCGCTTCGACGCGCGCGGCGGCGCGTCCCTGACCACGTTCGTCTTCCCCGGCTACCCGGGCGCGCTGTCCATGGAGCGCGACGGCGGCGCCCTGCCGATCGACGCCGACCGCTACACCCACCTCGCGATGCGGATCTTCTCCCCCAGCCAGCGCGCGATGTCGTTCTCGTTCGACCGCTGCCTGTCGGCGGAGTTCGCCAACCAGTTCTGCCGCACGTCCACGGACAACGTCATCCTGGAGCCCGGCTGGAACACCGTGGTGCGCGACCTGCGCGCCCTCACCACGGGCAGGCAGTGGCCGTGGGCGGGCAAGGTCTACGCGTTCCGCATGATGAACGACGTGGCCGACGGCTACCGCGTCGGCTACCTGCGCCTGCAGACCGCCCCGGAGACCGTGGAGGTGACCTGGGACCGCTCCGCGGGCACCGACCTGTACTGGGACGCCGACACGAGCCTGGCCAACAACACGCCGGATGCGCCGGGCTGGGGCAGGCTCGGCGGGAGCGGCACGGCGACGTTCCCGGCGGGCGCCATGGAGGCCGGCACGTACGCGTTCTACGCGCGCACCGGCTCGGGCACCCCGTCCGCCTACAGCGCCGGGCTGCGGGTCGCCCCCCGCCCGGCGCCCGTGGTGCTGGACCCGGACCTCGCCGGCGGCGAGGACTACGCCACCGTGGCCAACGGCAAGCCGTGGGACTTCTCGACACCCGCCGACGTGATCGCCCAGGGCGGGTTCACGGGCGGCACGTTCGGCCCCGGCGGCCTGCAGGGCACCAACAGCGGCAACGACCCGTTCTTCTACCTGCGGATGAACCAGCCGCTGGACGCCTCGCGGTACCACCGCCTCACCGTGCACGCCACCTACGACGGCGCCTTCAACCTCGCCGACACGGCCGGCGGCGGCACGCACGGGCGCCTGCTGTGGACGCGCGCCGACCGCGACCAGACGCACGTGATCCAGGGCAACAAGCTGATCGAGTCGCGCGAGCTGGTGCACTACCCGGGCCAGAGCTCGTTCACGGTCGACCTGAAGACGCCGCCGGACCCCGCGCTCGTCATGGAGACCGACCGGCCCGAGCGCGACGGCTGGTCCACCGGCTCGCCGGTCACCCACCTGCGCTACGACCCCAACGAGGACCGGGGCGCGCGGCGCTGGCGCATCGCCCGCATCGAGCTGCGCGCCACGGACGCCACCAGCGCCAACGCCTTCGACATCCGCTGGCGCGACGACTCCGGCGCCACGGGCGTGAAGGTGACGCTGTCCTACCGGCCCGAGTCCGGGGGCGCCGAGACGGCCATCGCCGGCGGCATCGACCAGCAGCCCGGCGTGAACACCTACCGCTGGGACACCGCCGGCGTGGCGCCGGGCCGCTACGTGGTCCGGGTCACCGGCGACGACGGCGTCAGCCGCGGCTCCGGCACCTCCACCGGCCCGGTGGACGTGCGGGCCTCGCTGCGCACCGCCGGGAGCAACCGCATCGCCACCGGCGTCGCGCTGTCCCGGCTGGCCTACCCCGGCGGCGCCGGCACCGCCGTGCTCGCCCGGGCCGACGGTTTCGCCGACGCGCTCGCCGCCGCCCCGCTGGCCGCGGCCGCCGACGGCCCGCTCCTGCTGAACGCCGGCGACCGGCTGGACCCGGCCGTCGCGGCGGAACTGGACCGCCTGAAGGCCGCCACCGTCTTCCTGCTGGGCGGCGAGTCCGCGCAGTCCTCGGCCGTCGAGGCCGCACTGGAGGCCTCGACGGCCGAGGACTGCGCGGACTCGCCGCCCAGCAGGAAGACGGTGGCGGCCTTCAGGCGGTCCAGTTCCGCCGCGACGGCCGGGTCCAGCCGGTCGCCGGCGTTCAGCAGGAGCGGGCCG
>DATMKC010000077.1:0-6274 GCA_035553555.1 Egibacteraceae bacterium
CCCCAGGACCGACAGCGGCGACTCCGCCGACCGGACCCTGTTGCGGCCATCCCGCTTGGCGGCGTACATGGCGGAGTCGGCCACGGCCACGAGTCCGCGCACGGACGAGGCCGGCGGCATGGACGCCGCACCGACGCTGACCGTGAAGGCCACGTTCGCCGCCTCCGGCACGTCCAGGCGCTCGATGCGGCGGCACACCGCCTGGGCCAGGTGGACCGCGTCCTCCAGCCCCGTGTCCGGCAGCAGGACGACGAACTCGTCGCCTCCCAGGCGCGCCGGCAGGTCGGCGGTGCGCACGCCCTCGCGCAGCGCCTGCCCCACGGCCCGCAGCACCAGGTCCCCGGCGGCGTGCCCGTACTGATCGTTCACCGTCTTGAAGTCATCGACGTCCAGCACCAGCACGGACAGCGGGTGGCCGTTGCGGCGCGCCCTGGCGACCTCCCGTTCCGCCTCGGCCTCCCAGCTGCCGCGGTTGCGCAAGCCCGTCAGGTCGTCGTGCGAGGCGCGCTCCACCAGGCGGCGGCGCAACAGCTCGTTCTCGTGCAGCAGCAGCCGCTGGCGGATGAGCACGCACACCCCGACCACCGACGCCGACACCAGCACGCCGCGCAGCTCCAACGGCGCCTCGCGCAGGCCGGCGAACAGCAGGAAGGCGAACGCCAGGGCGACGGCCACGTACGGCAGCGCCAGGAGCGCACGGTGCTCGACGTCGCGGTCCACGACTTCGGACCCCATGACGTGGCGGCGCTGCTGCACGGCCGCCGAGATCACCAGCACGTACGCGAACCACGTCAGGGCCGTGGACCACAGCGGGCCGGGCACGGCCGGCGGCCGGTGGGCGGTCAGCGACGCGACGATCACGCCGAACACCAGCGCCACCCCGACGACGAGCCGGATGAGGGCCTCCCGCGTCCCGGGCGTGCGCTCCCGCAGCAGCAGCATGCTCAGCGCGCCCACGAACACCGCCATGAAGCCCACCGCCACGACGACCACGACCGCCTCGCGCCCCGTCATGCCACGCGCCCGCAGCGCCGGGGCGATCACGAAGTGCCACAGGAAAATGGTGGAGGAGGCGAAGATCGTCACGGTGTCCAGGGCGAAGCGCGCCTTCGCCAGGCCCCTCACCGGCGCGGCCGGAAGACGGAACAGCGCCAGCACCATCACGCCGAAGCCGCTCACGACGACCACCTGGCGCAGCGTGGGCAGCCAGGACGGCACCTGCTCCGGCGCGAGCTGCACGTAGGCACCGGCCGAGGACGACACGGAGAACAGCAGGAAGGCGGTCAGGAACGTGCGCCACGCGCGCCGCTCGCCCGGCCCCAGGTCGCGCAGGCGCACCAGCGAGGCGGTCACCGCCACCAGGACGACCATCACCAGCGCGTTCACCACCGCCGTGACGGGGCGGCGATAGCCAGGCTGCGCGAACAGCCACAGCCACAGGAGCGCCGCGGCCAGTGCCGCGGACAGCGCGGGCACCACACCCGCCGCCCATTCCCTCGGTCCGCGCTCGGCGTCGCCGCGCAGGACCCTGACCTGCGCACCCGGACCCATGCCCACCATGGTCAGGCCGCACCCGGTGCCGCGGCCATAGACCGTTGTGACCATTTTTGTAACGAAACGCGAGGCGGAGGTCACGCAGCGGCACGCAGAAAGTGCTTGTCACCATGTGACAGTCTCCGTATGTTCGTCACATGGCGGAGGGCACAGCGGACACCGGCGGCGAGGCCGCCCCCACGCGCGAGCGCATCTTGGAGGCCGCGTTCAACGCCGTGTGCGTCCACGGCTTGGGCCGGCTGAGCCTGGAGGACGTCGCGCGCGAGGCGGAGCTGTCCCGCCAGACGGTGTACCGCTACTTCGGCGGCAAGCAGGCGCTGGTGGAGGCCGTCGTGCTGCGCGAGGAGGAGCAGTTCATCGAGCGCATCCTCGCCGCCACCGACGAGCACGACGACGTGCGGCCCGCGCTGGAGGCCGCGATCCTCGCCGCGCTCCAGGCCGCACGGGAGCACCCGCTGCTCGACCGGCTCCTGGCCACCGAGCCGGAGGCGATGCTGCCACTGCTGATGACCGGCAACGGTCCCGTGCTGCCCGCGGCCCGCACCGCCCTGGAGGCGCTGTTCGCCCGCCGGCTGCCGCACCTGTCCGCGGAGGAGGCGTGGCGGGTCGCCGACGCCACCACGCGCCTGTTCATCAGCTACGCGATCAACCCGCCGGAGGACACCTCCGAGGCGGTCGCGGCCGGCCTGGCCGACCTGATCTTGAACGGACTGAAGGACCCGACGAACTGGGACCCCACGAGCACGGCGGGGCAGACACAAGGGGAGCACCCATGAGCACGCGCCACTACGCCCTCCCGGTCGAGGCCACCGGCTGGACCGTGCCGGGCGTCGCGAACGTCCACTTCAACTGGGAGTACGACGAGAACCGCGAGAAGCTGCTGTCGCTCTACGAAAAGGGCAAGAACAAGCAGTGGAACGCCCAGGAGCGCATCGACTGGTCGATCGAGATCGACATCGAGGACCAGGGCTTCACGCCTGACGAGTACGTGTCCATCTACGGCTCGCCCATGTGGGAGCGCATGACGCGCAAGGAGAAGGACCAGGTGCGCCACCACATGGCCGCCTGGCTGAACTCCCAGTTCCTGCACGGCGAGCAGGGCGCGCTGATCTGCGCCGCCCGCACGGTGGAGACGGTGCCGGACATCGACGCGAAGTGGTACGGCGCCACGCAGGTCATCGACGAGGCGCGCCACGTCGAGACCTACGCGAAGTACCTGCTGGAGAAGCTGGAGCTCGCCTACCCGATCAACCCGCACTTGAAGGAGCTGCTCAACTCCACGCTCACCGACAGCCGCTGGGACATGACCTACCTGGGCATGCAGATCATGATCGAGGGCGTGGCGCTGGCAGCGTTCAGCATGATCCGCGACTTCACCACCGAGCCGCTGAGCAAGTCGGTGAACGCCTTCGTGATGCAGGACGAGGCCCGGCACGTCGCATTCGGCCTGCTGTCGCTCAAGGACGCCTACGCGGACATGTCGCGGGCCGAGCTGGACGAGCGCGAGGAGTTCGTGGTCGAGGCGAGCTACCTGCTCAAGGACCGCTTCCTGGCCGAGGAGGTCTGGGACAACCTGGGCCTGCCCGTCAAGGAGTGCATGGAGTACGCCGACCGCCACCAGCGCATGAGCGACTACCGCAAGGCCCTGTTCAGCCGCATCGTGCCCAACGTGAAGAAGATCGGGCTGTGGGGGCCCAAGATCCAGAACGCGTTCGTGGACATGGGCGTGATGATGTTCGAGGACCTGGACCCGGACGAGGCCTTCGCGCGCGACGAGTCCATCGCCGAGGAGATGGACAAGCTCATCGCCGAGGGGCGCCACCGCGAGCCGCGCGGCACCTGGGAGACCGACGCCGAGCAGGTCGCCGAGACCATCGCCGTGGGCTACCAGGCCGAGCAGGCCGGCGAATAGACCACCACCCGCACCGGGTGCCGGGAGCCTGCCTACCCCCCGTCAGGCTCCCGGCGCCTCGGGTAACGGCCGCCCGACGCTCGCCACGGTGAGGCCGGCCGCCTCCAGGGCGGCCGCGTCCCAGACGTTGCGGGCGTCCACCACGACGGGATAGCCGAGCAGCTCGCCGAGGCGCTCCGGCGGGATCGCGCGGTACTCGTCCCACTCGGTGCAGACCACCACGGCGTGCGCGCCGCGCAGGGCGTCCTCCGCCTTGTCGTACAGGGTGACGCCGTCCCAGCGGCCTTCAACCTGCGGCAGTGCCACGGGGTCGTGCAGGCGCACGCGGGCGCCCTCCTCCACCAGGCTGCCGATCACGTCCAGCGCCGGCGCGTCGCGGATGTCGTCGGTGCCCGGCTTGAACGCCAGGCCCAGGACGGCCACTTCCTTGTCCGCGACGTTCCACAGCAGGCGGCGCAGCTGCGCCAGCGGCCACGCCTTGGCCTCGCGGTTGATGCGGTCGGTCTCGCGCAGCAGGCCGAAGTCGTAGCCGAGCTCGTCGGCGATGTGCACGAACGCCTCGACATCTTTGGGGAAGCAGTTGTGCGTCACCAGCCCGCCGCTGGTCACCACGGTGTGCGCTCCCGGGATCTCCAGCGAGTACACCCAGCCGTCGAAGGGCTCCCGTCGCACGTCGGTGACGCGCACCCAGGCCGCGCCCTCGCCGTCCCTGCGGTAACCGGTCGGCGCGATGCGCTTGCGCTGCCGTCCGATGTGGGCGGTGATCTCCTCGGCCTCCTCAGGCGGGAACAGCCAAAGCGCCGCCTCGACCTGTTCCGCGCCCGAGATCACCAGCCAATACGTATCGACCGTCGACTTGGCGGTCCGGCCCACCTTCAACCGTGCGACCACACCAAGGTGCCCGAGGAGCCGCACCATGGCGTCGGCGAGCCTTCGGGAGACGGTCCCGTACTCCAGCACGACGCTCGGGCCGCCGGAGACGAGCGACCAGCTCCCGTCCCCGTCCCACAGTCCGCGCAGCAGTGCGCGCTGGTGGTCTGCCGGCGCTTGCCAGGCGACGTCGGGAACGTTCTTGGTGTAGGCGTCCCGGCCGACCTCGAGCACGTCGAGCAGCCATGAGGCCAGCAGCCTGCTCGAGACGGACACCGCCAGGGCGGTCTGGCGCTGGTGGACCGATGCCTTGACCCCGAGCTGGTCCCAGTACCGCACAACGAAGTCGGCGAGCTCCATCTCGTCGGTGGGATGGAAGGTCCAGCAGATCCGTCGACGGCGCCCGTCCGCGGTGACGTAGCCTTCCGCGAGATAGAGGCCCACCATGCGCCAGAAGTCCGCGTCGAGCGGAATCTGGCCCGGCACGCACGTCCCGTTGCGCACGGTGCCGAAGCGACCGCCCGGCGTCCCGACCCCCAGGCGCTCGAACTCGCCCAGCCGCATCGCGCCCCTGCGCAGGACATCGCGGCGCCGACCGGGGGCCAGTCCCGGGGCCCCGCGCACCGCCTCCAGCTGCACGGCGTCGAGACGCTGGATCACGTCCGGGCGCGCGACGGTCCCGGCACCGACGGCCGCCAGCACGCTCAGCCGCTCCGGCACCCCGCCAGCCTCGCCCCAGGAGCCACACGCGAGCGGCAGCCAGTCCCGCTCGCTCAGCTCGCCGGCGAGGCGGAGCGACACAGCCTCCGCGCGGCCGTCCCCGACCACGAACGGGTGGTCCGGTGTGCAGCGCAGGCGGCGTCCCATCTTCGTGCGGACCTCGACGATCTCACCCTGATGCGGCCGCGCGGTCACCGCCGCCACCGGGAGGAACAGCGGCGTCCGGCGTTCGGGCTCCCAGGAAAGGACCTCCCACCCCGCCACGCCGGTCGCCGCGCACGCGGCGAAGAATTCGCCCATGGTGAGCAGACGCACCGTCCCGTCGCGTCGCGCGAGCACCGTCTCCTCGGACACCAAGCACGAGCCGCCGAAGCCAAGTCCGGCGTTGAGGAACGCGCGGCCGATGCGGGCGTCGTGCCCCATCGCGTCGGCGATCGTGTGCACGTCGGCGCCGGCGAGCTCGCACACGCGCGCGATCGCGTTGATGAAGCTGATCTTGGTGGCCAGGAACGCGTTGCTGGCGTGCTTGATGAGTTCCGCCGTGCGCACGTCGGTGGCGACGTACGGGCACGAGTGGCGCTCCAGCATCGGCGCGTACAGCCGGCGCATGACCTCGTGCGCCTCGTCGCTGTCCGCGCCGACCACCACGCGGTCGGGCCGGAGGGTGTCCTGGACCGCCGTGCCCTCGCGCAGGAACTCGGGGTTGCTGACCACGTGGTGCGTGACGTCGCTGCCGGTGGCCTGCGCGTGCAGCGCAAGCGCGTGGCGGATGCGCTCGCCGGTGCGCACCGGGACCGTCGACTTCTCCGCCAGCACCACCGGCCGCTCGGCGTGCTCGGCGACGCTCGCCGCCGCCTGCTGCACGTAGGCCAGGTTCGGCGCGCCGTCGGCCTTGCGCGGCGTGCCGACGCAGACGAACACCACGTCGGCGTGGCGCACCGCCTCCTGCGCGCTGCCCGTGAAGCGCAGGCGTCCCTCGGCCATGCCGCGGTCGACCAGCTCCTGCACGCCGTCCTCCATGAACGGGACCCGGCCCTGCACCAGCGTGGCGACCTTCGCGGCGTCGTCGTCCATGCCGACCACGTCGTGGCCCAGCTCGGCCATGCAGGCGGCGGTGACCAGACCGACGTGGCCCACCCCGATCACGCTGACCCTCACGATGGCGAATGCTCCTCCCCCGGCACGGGGCTAGGCGTCCTCCAGCCAGACGGTGTCCAC
>DATMKC010000078.1:0-9162 GCA_035553555.1 Egibacteraceae bacterium
GGCGAGCTCGCGACGCTGACCGCCCACTGGGAGGCGGAGAAGCAGGCAATCGCGCGCATCCGGGAGCTCAAGCAGGACATCGAGGCGGCGCGCGAGCGCGCCGACCGCGCCGAGCGCGACGGCGAGCTGCAGACCGCCGCGGAGCTGCGCTACGGGCGCATCCCGGGCCTGGAGCGGGACCTGGAGCAGGCCAACGCGGCGCTGGCCGAACTGCAGTCCACCCAGCGCATGCTCAAGGAGGAGGTCGACGCCGAGGACGTCGCCGAGGTGGTCAGCCGCTGGACCGGCATCCCGGTGAGCAGGCTGGTCGAGGGCGAGCGCGACAAGCTCGTGCGCCTGGAGGACACCTTGCGCGAGCGGGTGATCGGGCAGGACGAGGCCGTCCAGGCCGTCGCGGACGCGGTGCGCCGCTCGCGCGCCGGGCTGGCCGACCCGGACCGGCCTTTGGGCTCGTTCCTGTTCCTGGGGCCGACCGGCGTGGGCAAGACCGAGCTGGCCCGCGCGCTGGCGGAGTTCCTGTTCGACGACGAGCGCGCCATGGTGCGCCTGGACATGGGCGAGTACGGCGAGAAGCACACCGTGTCGCGCCTGATCGGCGCGCCCCCCGGCTACGTCGGCTACGAGGAGGGCGGCCAGCTCACCGAGCCGGTGCGCCGCCGCCCCTACAGCGTGATCCTGCTGGACGAGGTCGAGAAGGCCCACGCCGACGTGTTCAACACGCTGCTGCAGGTGCTGGACGACGGCCGGCTCACCGACGGCCAGGGCCACACGGTGGACTTCCGCAACACCGTGGTGATCATGACCTCCAACCTGGGCTCGCAGTGGATCCTGGATCCCATCGAGAGCGAGCAGGTCGTGCGCGAGCGCGTCATGGCCGCCGTGCGCGAGCACTTCCGCCCGGAGTTCCTCAACCGGCTGGACGAGATCCTGATCTTCCACCGGCTCGCGCTGCCGCAGCTGCGCGCGATCGTGGACGTGCAGCTGGAGCGCGTGGCCGGCCGCTTCGCCCAGCGCGACCTGAAGCTGGAGGTCAGCCCGGCGGCCCGGGACTGGCTGGCCGACCGCGGCTACGACCCCGTCTACGGCGCCCGGCCGCTGAAGCGCGTGCTGCGCAAGGAGCTGGAGGACAAGGTGGCGCTCGCGCTGCTGAACGGCTCGATCGCCGAGGGCGACACCGTGGAGGTGGACGTCGCCGACGGCGCGCTCAGCGTCGCTGGATCCAGCGGCGCTGGAGCTCGTGCGCCGCGGTGAGCAGCAGCTGGCGCGTGCTCATGCCGGTGCGGTCGCGCAGCCGGCGCAGCAGCGCCCAGCCCACGATCGCGCCCACGGAGCGGCCGCTGGTGACCAGCCCGGCGGCGGTGAGCGGCGCCCGGTAGCGCAGCTCCACGGTGTGCACCCCCCGCGGCACCACCACGCCGGTGAACAGGTGGTTGACCCGCACCACGGTCGCCGGTCGGCCGTCCACGGTCGCGGTCCACCCCTCGAGGGCTTCGTCGAGCGTGGTCACCACCGCGCCGCGGTCACTGCGGACCTCGGCCTGGACGCGCCCGCCGGCCCGGCTCCACGACACCACCTCGGCCGTGCCGTCGCCGTCCGGCAGCGCCGGCAGCTCCCGGCCCCCGTACGGCTCCACCACGACGACGTCGCGCTGGGCCACCTGGAGCGCCTGGGCGCCCAGCGCGCCGCCCTCCGCGGACGGACGCGCCTCCTTCGCCGCGAACACCAGCGGCAGGGCGTCGGGCAGCTCCACCACCCGGACGCCGTCGGCGTCGGCCAGCGGCCGGCTGGGCAGCTCCTCACCGTGGTGCAGCGCGAGGGCCGGCGTGAACTCCTCCCCGTCGCGGTGGCCGAACACGCTGACCGCCTGGTCGGCGCGTGCGGCGGTGCCCTCGACCTCGATGCGCAACCGCTCGCCCTCTTCCACGTCCAGCGGCGTCACCGGGACGAACGTCCACGCCAGGTCGCGCAGCCCGGCGGCCACCACGGCGCCGCGCGCGGCGCCGGCAGGACCTTCGACGCGCACCACGAGCTCGCCGTCGTTCGCGCGCCCGTACGTGCCGACGCGCAGCAGCACGCCTTCCAGCGTGCCGCCCCTGGGGGCGGTGGCCTCCAGCTCGTGTACGACGCCCTCGGTCAGCGCCGGACCCACGTCGTCGTGGCGCTCGCGGACCAGCGTGGCGCCCAGGCGCGGCCCGCTGTCGGGAATCAGCACCTCCCGCACCCCCAGCAGCGGCAGCCATGGCCGCCACTGGCCGCTGTCCACGGCCTGGAGGTCCCACAGGGTCGGCGACTGGCGGCGCGCGTCCAGGCGCGCCAGCACGTCCGTGAAGCGGCGCGTCACGAACGCGTGGGCGCGGATGTCGGCGACGCCGTAGGCCAGATGCGTGTTGGGCATCAGGACGTCGTCCGCCCCGGCCACGTGGTGGTTCACCGAGGTGCGCGCCAGGTGCTGGATGGCGGCCACGGGCGGGAAGAGCTGCGCGGGAGGCGCCTGGACGTTCCAGCCCCCGGCGAACGCCAGCAGGTCCCATGCCAGCACCGCCACCAGCCCGCCGGTCAGCACCGCCTCCGCACGACGCGGCGCGCGCGGCCGCAGCCACAGCGCCCCGGTCACGACCGCCGCGGCCAGCAGCACGAAGCCGAACGCCGCCGCGGCCTCCCAGCCCGCGACGTCGCCGGCGCGCTGCGCGACCTCCTGCGGCAGGCGCCGGTACGCCAGCTCCCGCAGGCGGCCCGGTGGGTGCATCGCGACGTAGGCCAGCCCGGCACCGGCGGCGACCACGGCGGTCGCGCGCGCGGCGCGCCGGTCCCACGCCGCCTCGCCGCGCAGCAGGCGCCGCAGCGCGTCGGCGCCGAGGCCGCCCAGGACCGCCAGCGCCAGGCTCACCACCGCGAGCGCGCGCGTGGGCACGTTGCTGCGCAGCATCGGCGCCAGCGACAGCAGCGTCCGCAGCGGCGGCAGGCCGTACACCAGCAGCAGCCCGCCGGCCGCCATGGCGGTGAACAGTCCCAGGCCGCGGCGGCGCGGCGCGACCGTCCACGCCAGGCAGCCCAGCAGCAGCGAGACCACGCCGGTGTAGGCGACCGCCTCCACGTAGCTCACGCCCAGCCACAGTCGGTGGTGCACCACATCGCCGAAGAAGCCGGGCGCCACGAACGTCAGCAGCGCCCGCGTCGGCAGCCCGGTGCGCCAGGCCTGGTCGCGGTAGCCCAGGCTGAACTCCTCCAGGATCCGCAGCGACGGCAGCAGCGTGAACGCGGCTGCCCCCGTGCCCAGCGAGACGGCCAAGGCGGCCGCGCCCAGCCCGCGCAGCGCCGCGCGGCGCCTGTGCCGCAGGGGCCAGGCCGTGTGCAGCGCGACCGCCCCGGCGGCGGCCAGCACGTAGGCCGACACGGCGGGAAACCCGCCGAGCCACAGCGCCGCGGTCGACACGGCCAGCGCCGGGCCGGCCCACCACGGCGCGTCCTCGGCGACGGTCCGGTGCGTCGCCCACCACACCCACGGGGCGACGGCGGCGACGTGCGACTGCGGCCAGCCCAGCCACAGCACCATGAAGCCCGACAGGCCGAAGGCCGCGCCCGCCACGGTGCCGCCGAGCCGCCCCGCGCCCAGCCGCCGCACGAGCAGGTAGGCGCCGGCCATGGCGGCGAACAGCCGCAGGGCCATGCCCCAGGCCCAGGCCAGTGAGAAGTCCAGCACCGCGGCCGGGAGGTTGAACGGGCTCCACAGCCCCCAGCCGATGAACGCCGTGCCGGGGACGCCGGTGCTGACGTCGTGCAGCCAGTCGGCGCCCTCGCCGGCGCGCAGGCGCTGGACCAGCTCACGCTGCACCGGGAAGTAGGTGTCCAGCTGGTCGCGCAGCTCCACGTTCGCCGCCGCGCCGCTGTCCGCCGCCGCCGCCCAGGGCAGGCGCTGGGTGAGCAGGTCGGCGGGCACCGCCACCCGGGCGCCGGTCAGCGACGGCCCCAGGACGGCGGCGACCAGGACGGCGAAGACGGCGAACGGCCACGCGCGCGTCAGCGGTCCGACGGAACGCAGATCGACCTCCGAGGCTCTCCAGCGGCTCTGCAGGGGGCGGCAAGCCTAACCGCCGTTCGCGGCACACTGCCGGTTGGTGCGCTGACCCGGGGCGTCTACCATCAGCGGCGCCATGTACGAGTTCGACGAGGACACCGCGGTCCGCGTCCAGGCGGACGGGTCGTACCGCGGGACCGTGACGGACCGGTGGAGCGTGGGGGATCGCCCGAACGGGGGGTATCTCATGGCCATCGGTCTTCGCGCGATGGCCCAGACGCTCGCCCAGCCGGACCCGCTCACGGTGACCACCCACTTCCTGCGCTCTCCCGCGCCCGGCCCGGTGGCTGTGGAGGTCGAGGTGGTGCGCAAGGGCCGCACCGTGGAGACGGCCGAGGCCCGGCTGCACTCCGGCGACCGTGAGCACGTGCGCATGCTGGCCACGTTCGGCGACCTGCGCGCCGCGACCGGGCCCACGCAGGTCCTCCTGCGCGCACCCGCACTGCCGGGCCCCGAGCGCTGCGTGCCGCTGCCGTCGGAAGCCAAGCTGCCCGACGGCACGACCGCGACGATCATGCAGCGCTTCGACGTCCGCATGACCCCGGAGTCGGTGGGCTGGGTGATGGGCCGCCCGTCGGCGCGCGCCGAGGCCCAAGGGTGGGTGCGCTTCAGGGACGACCGGCCCGCCGACCTGATCAGCCTGGTGCAGGTGCTGGACGCCTTCGCGCCGGCCGTCCTGGCCGCCGGCCATCGCGGCAGCGTGCCGACCATCGAGCTCACCGCTCACTTCCGCGCCCATCCGGCCCCCGGATGGCTGCGGCTGGTCACGCGCACCAACGTCCTGGTCGACGGCTACCTGGAGGAGGAGGCCGAGGTGTGGGACGCCGAGGACCGCCTGGTCGCCCAGGCCCGCCAGTTCGCCCGGCTCGCGGGGGCAGGCGAGGGCTGAGCCCCGCCTTGCGTACCCTGCGCGGCGTGAGCGCGCCTCCCGAGTCCTCTCTCCCCCCGGCCTCCGGCCTTCCGCGCGCCCCCGTCCCGTTGTGGCGCCGGGTGCTGCGCGTGCTGTGGCTGGTGGTCGTGCTGGTGACGCTCGCCCTGGTGCTGCGCCGGCGCGGCAGTGGCGTGCTGGACGCACTCGGCGACGTGTCCGCCTGGTCGCTCGCCGGCGCCGCGCTGGCGGTCACGGCCGGCGTGGGCGCGAGCGCCCAGGTGTGGCGCGGCATCCTCGGCGGGATGGGCGTCCACCTGCCGTGGCGGGCGGGCGCGCGCGTGTTCTTCGTGGGCCAGCTCGGCAAGTACCTGCCGGGCAGCGTCTGGCCGCTGGTCGCGCAGATGGAGCTCGGCCGCGACTACGGCGTGGGCCGGCGCGTCTCCGTCGGCGCGCTGGGCCTGTTCATGGTCGTGCACCTGCTGAGCGCCGGCATCGTCGCCGCGATCGCGCTGCCGGTCGCCGGACTGGTCGCGTGGCCGTGGCTGCTCGCCGCGCCGCCGCTGCTGGCGCTGCTGCTGCCGCGCCCGCTGGGCTCCGCCCTGCGGCTGGCCTTCCGGGTCCTGCGCCGCCCCGCGCCCGCGCTGCCGGGCGGGCGGGCGCTGGCCGTGGCGCTCGGCTGGGCGCTGTGCATGTGGGCGCTGTACGGGCTGCACCTGTGGCTGCTCGCGCGCGACGCCGGCGCGGACCTGGGCCTTTTGGGCGCGGTGGGCGCGTTCGCGCTGGCGTGGGCCGCGGGCTTCCTCTTCGTTGTCGCGCCGGTGGGCGCGGGCGCGCGCGAGGCCGTGCTGGTCGGGATCGCGGCCGGCACGGGCGGGACCGGCGTGCTGCTGGCGGTGGCGCTGCTGTCGCGGGCGCTGAGCACGGTGGCGGACGCGCTGTGGGGCGTGGCGGCCCTGGCCGTCAGACGTTCTTCCTGACCCAGGCGATCGTCCACGGCAGCGGCTTCGCCACGGCGCGCACGGCGCCGGCCTGGGACGCGAACCGCACGAACCCCGCGGTGCTCCAGTGGTTGAGGTGCCCCGGCGTGTTGCCCAGGGCGCGCACGTGGCGCCCGGCCAGCAGGTTGCCGGTGCGGAAGATCGGCTCGCGCGGCACCGACAGGACCAGGTGGCCGCGGCTGACCCGCGCGAGCTCGCGCAGCCCCTGTGCCGGGTCGCGCAGGTGCTCCAGCACCTCCACGGCCACCACGACGTCGAACGCGCCGTCCGGGAAGGGCAGCCGCTCCGCGTCACCGTGCAGGAAGCGCACGCCGTCCACGCCGTCCCAGGCCTGCCGCAGGCCCGCGTCCGGCAGGTCCAGGCCGGTCACCTCCGGCCAGCGGGCGCGCAGCCGCTGCGCGATCTCGCCCTCGCCGCAGCCGACCTCCAGCACGCGGGCGTCCGGCGCGCCGGCCTGCACCTGGGCGAACATCGACTCCAGGCGCTCCAGGAACCGTTCCGTGAGGAAGCGGATCGCCGGGTTGGACGAGGTGTACTTGTGATGGTGGTTGCCGATCACCACACCGGGTGTCTCCGCCTGCGCCCGCACGTCAGTCATGGCGGCTCACGCGCACGATGAGGTCCGCCAGCAGCCCAAGGCTGAACAGGATCATCCCGGTCACGAAGATCAGGACCGTGTTGGTGGCCACGCGGAAGTCGTGGCGCACGATGTCGACGACGAACTTCACGGCGCCGCCCGCCAGCAGCGTGAGCGCCACGGGGGCGAACACGCGCAGGGGCTCGAAGAACGTCACCATCCGCAGGACCTGGAGGATGTAGCGGTAGGCGTCCTTGATCGGATGGAAGTGGCTGCGCCCGGACCGCGGCCGGTACTCGATCGGCACGTACTCGACCACGAGGCCGTTGGCCAGGAACGCCAGGGTGATCGTGGTCACGCAGGAGAACCCGGCGGGCAGCAGGCCCAGGTACGGGCGGGCGTCCTCCCGCGCGAAGGCGCGCAGGCCGGAGTTCAGATCGGGGATGCGCGTCGCGGTGAGGAACTCCGCCAGCCGGCGGATCGCCCACTTGGCCGGTACGCGCAGCAGCTTGTACGTGCCCTCTTCGCTGGTGCGCGCGCCGACTACCTGCTGCGCGCGCCCGGAGGCCAGCACGTCGACCAGCTCGGGGATGCGCTCGTTGGGGTAGGTCAGGTCCGCGTCCGTCCAGACCACCCAGCGGCCGCGCGCCTGTGCCGTGCCGATGCGGCGTGCCGTGCCGGAGCCGCGGTTCACCGGGAAGCGCAGGACCCGGACGAACGGCAGCCCCTCGACCAGCTCGGCGGTGCCGTCGGTGGAGCCGTCGTCGACCACCAGGATCTCGAACGTGCGCCCGGAGTCCTTCAGTGCCTGGGTGATCCGCTCCACCTCCACGCCGATGTGCCCCGCCTCGTTGAAGGCGGGCAGCACGACGGTGACGTCGAGGTCGATGGGGGGGGACTCCACCCGATGAGCATAACCGGGTCCCTGGCCTCCCCGCCTCCGGCGACGCCCCCTCGTAGCATCCCGCCATGACCATCCTCGCCTGGCAGCGTGGCGGATGCGCCGGGGGTCCCGCGGTGCTGCTGCTGCACGGCTGGGCAAGCGACGGGCGCAGCGACTTCGAGGCGGCGGGCTGGGTCACCGCGCTGGGCCCGGCCGGCTACGAGGCGCTCGTGCCGGACCTGCCCGGCCATGCCGCCTCGGCCGATGTGGCACTGCCGCCCAACACCGACCCGGCAGGCTGGTCGGCCGGCGTGGTGGTCCAGGATCTCGACCGGCTGGGCGTCGGTGCGGTGCGGCTGGTTGGCTACGCGGAGGGCTGCCTGGTGGCCGGGCACCTGGCCGCCCGCCATCCCGAGCGCATGCGGCCGCTGGTGCTGCTGTCGCGCGACGACACCGTGGGCGTGCGCGGCGGCGCGCAGGTCGCGGCGCTGCTGCGCGAGGAGCGCGCCGGCCTGTGGGACGCCGAGGCCGCGGAAGTCGCCGCCCGCGCGCGCCGCGACGGGTGGCACCACGGCCCCGCGCTGGCGGACTGGGTCGAGCGGGCGGTGTGGCCGGCCGCCCCGCGCCTGGCCGCCCTGGACATGCCGGTCCTCCTGGCCGTCGGCGCGGACGACGAGCACCGCCACGGCGCACCCAGGCTGGCGCAGCTCTTCCACGACGCGCGGCTGGTCACGGTGCCCGGCGACGCGCGCACGATGCGGAAGGCGCCGGAGACCATCGAGGCCGTGGTGGCGTTCCTGAAGGAGCACGAGCCAGAAGGAGCGTGAGGGTGGACCGCAGCAGGATCGCTGAGCTGGCCGCACTGGCGGGCCGCGGCTTCGAGGGCGAGGCCGAGGACGCCGTGGAGGCGTTCACCGACGACGCCGAGCTGCAGGACCAGCCGGGGGAGGAGCTGGTCTCCGGCCGCCCGGCGCTGGAGGGCTTCTTCCTGGACTACGCGGGCCGCAGGGCGCGCTTCGCGCTGCGCGAGGTGGTCGCGGACGGCGACCGCGCCGCCGTCGCCTACGACCTGTGGTTCCGCTCCGACTCGACCGCCTACGGCCAGCACGGCATGGCGCTGCTGCGGTTGCGCGACGACCGCATCGCCTCGTGGCGAGGCGTGTGGGTGCAGACCGCGGGGCATGACCTGTCCCCGTGGGACTTCGATTGAGACGCGTGGTCGCGCTCGTGCTGGCCGCGCCCCTCGTGCTCGTGCTGGTCCTGGTCGTCGAGGCGGTCATCGCCCGGCGGCGCGACTATCCCTTCGAGGCGTTCGAGCGCATCCAGCACCGCACCGCGGGGCAGGGCGACCCGCTGCGCGTCGCGATGCTCGGCGACTCCACCGTCGCCGGGGTCGGCGTGCTGCAAGTGGCCGAGACGCTGCCGGTGCAGACCGCTGAGCGGGTGGCGGCGGCACTGGGCCGGCCGGTCGAGGTCACCGGCTTCGGCGTGTCGGGGGCGCGCACGCGTCAGGTGGCGGGGATGCAAGGGGAGGAGCTGGACCGCTTCGACGTGGTGGTGGTCGTCATCGGCTCCAACGACGTGACCGGCCTCACGCCGCCCTGGCGGTTCCGCGACCAGACCCGGGCGCTGCTCGCCGAGCTGCCGAAGCCGGCCGTCCTGGGCGGCATCCCGCTGTTCGGCGGCGCCACCGCGATCCCGCGCCCGCTGCGCGACCTGGTGCGCGCCTACGCCGGCGTGCTGCGCGGCGTGCAGGTG
>DATMKC010000079.1:0-2344 GCA_035553555.1 Egibacteraceae bacterium
ATGCTCACCACGCCGGGGCGGATGTCCTCGGTGACCTCCACCTCCACCCGCACCGAGCCCGTGCGCGCGGTGACCTGCGCCAGGCTCCCGTCGGCCAGCCCGGCCGCCGCCGCGTCGTCGGGGTGGACGTGCAGCGTGCAGCGGTTGGTGCCGGAGTTGAGCAGCGGCAGGTTGTGCATCCACGAGTTGTTGGAGCGCAGGTGCCGCCGGCCGACCAGCGTCAGCGGCGCCCCGTCCGCCTGCGCCCACGCCGCCAGGCGCGGCAGGTCCTCCAGCACCGGTGCGGGAGCCAGTTCGATCGCGCGCTCGCCGTTGAGCAGCACCTCCGGCGTGCGCGGCCGCAGCGGCCCCAGGTCCACGCCGTGTGGCGCGTCGAGCAACGCCTGCAGGCTCAGGCCGTCGCGTGCCCCGAACGCGTCGCCGTACGGGCCGCTGCGCAGCAGGAAGTCGATCAGCCGCTCGGGGCCCCGGCGCGGCTCGAGCAGCGCCACGAGCTCGTCGGGGTCGCGGCCGTGCAGGGGAGAGGCCGGGTGGGCGATCTCGCGCTGGATCACCGTGCGGGCCACGAACGCGTCGACGGCGCCGACGTCGGCCTTCGGTCCCTGTCCCGTCAGGATGCCGGTGAGGCGCAGCAGGATCTCCCACTCGTCCGGCTGCCCGGGGTCCGGGCTCAGCGCCGGCGGCGACCAGCGCGCCGTGTTGCGCACCGCGAGCTGGTTGAACGCGAGGTCGAAGTGCGGCCGCGCCAGCGGCGACGGCGGCGGCAGGATCACGTCGGCGTGCCGGGTGGTCTCGTTCAGGTAGATGTCGACGCAGACCATCGCCTCCAGGTCGGCCAGCGCCGCGTCCAGGCGCGGCCCGCCGGGCGCGCTGCGCGCCGGGTTGCCCGCCACGGTGATGAGCCCGCGGATCTGGCCGTCGCCGGGCGTGTCGATCTCCTCGGCCAGGCAGGCGCTGGGCAGCTCGCCGTAGACCTCGCCCAGGCCGCTGACGCGGCTGCGCCAGCGGTGCAGCTCCAGCGGCCGGGCGGGGCCCGGCAGCGCGTTGCGGTGCCCGGCCGCGGCCAGCGGGAACATCGGGCCGCCCTCGTGGTCCAGCAGGCCACACAGCACGTTCACCACTTCGATCAGCCAGCTCGTCAGCGTGCCGAAGCGCTGCGTGGTGGTGCCGATGCGCCCGTACAGGCAGCCGCGCTCGGCCGCGGCCAGCTCGCGGGCCAGCGTGCGGATGTCCTCGGCCGCCACGCCGCAGCGCGCCGCGACGGTCTCCGGCGCGTACGGCGCGGCAACCGCCCGGACGTCGTCGATGCCGCGGACCAGGCCGTCCAGGCGGCGCAGGCGCACCAGGTCTTCGGCGAACAGCGTGTGCACCACGCCGAGCAGCAGCAGGGCGTCGGTGCCCGGCAGGATCGCCAGGTGGCGGTCGGCGGCCCGTGCCGTGCGGGACCGGCGCGGGTCGATCACGACCAGCCGCCCGCCGCGCGCCTTGAGCGCGCGCATGCGGCCGGGCAGGTCCGGCACGGTCCACAGCGAGCCGTTCGAGGTGAACGGGTCGGCGCCCATGACGACCAGGTAGTCGCAGCGGTCGATGTCGGGCACCGGGATGGAGAACTTGTCGCCGTACATGAGCCCGACGCTGACGTGCTTGGGCATCTGGTCCAGCGTCGATGCGCTGAAGATGCTGCGCGTGCCGGCGGCGCGCGCCAGGACCGGGTTGTACAGCGGGCCGGAGACGTTGTGGGTGGTGGGGTTGCCGAAGTAGATGGCCAGCGCCTCGCGCCCGTGGCGCTCGATCAGCCGGTTCAGGGCGTCGTCGGCCGCCTCGAACGCCTCGTCCCAGCCGGCCGGCTCCAGGCGCCCGCCGCGGCGGACCAGCGGCTCGCGCAGCCGGTCGGGGTCGTCGTGCAGTTCGCCGATCGCCACGCCCTTGGGGCACAGGTAGCCGCGCGAGAACACGTCCTCGTCGTCGCCGTGCACCGCGGTGACGCGGTCGCCCTCCAAGGTCAGCGACAGCCCGCACGTCGCCTCGCAGAACGGGCACACCCGCAGCGCCGTCCGTGTCTCCGCCCCAGCGCCCATGCCAGCTCCCATGGGGGGCCACCTCCCGCGTCGTCCCCGTTCCCCCGCGCACGGTAGCAGCCGGCGGCCGGCGACGGAACGAAAATGCCGCTCGCGTTCCATGCCCGCGCGCCGCTGGTCTAGGCCGTAGGGATCACAGGTAGGGGCGACACTGGGTCCGCTGTGTGAGGCGGTCACGGTGCTCGACTCTCTGGACCTTCCACAGTTCAGAGGAGAGCACCGTGACCGCTACAGACGTTATCTACCAGCGGCGTGTCGCCGCGATT
>DATMKC010000080.1:0-12567 GCA_035553555.1 Egibacteraceae bacterium
CCCTGCCGACGACGAGATCTGCGTCAAGACGTCCACTCGCCGCACCTTCAACACCTTGGTCTTCCAGGTGGAGGTGCAGGGCTACCTCGCCTCGGACACCTCCGCGCTCGCCAACGGTGTCGGCGCCTGGACGGGCCTCACCACGGGCACGACGACGCGCGGCGCCGTGCAGCAGGTCACCATTCCGTCGGGGACGCTGATCACCTCGACGCTCGGCCAGGCCACGTTCACGCTCACGGTCGCCCGCACGAGCGCGCTCCCGACCGCGCCGGACGTGAGCAATTTCACGGTCCCGGTGCGGGCCGTCGCCAACTCGGGGGACTGCGGATGAGCGCCCGCCGGGACGAGCGCGGCTTCACGGTGGTGGAGGTCCTCGTGACGATGTCCATCACCGTCGTGGTCGGCGCCCTGGTCGTGACGTCGCTGATCCAGGGCTCCCGTTCCACCGTGGCGGCCCAGGACCGCAGCGAGGGCATCGCGGAGTTGCAGCTGGCCCTGGAGCGGCTGAGCCGCGAGCTGCGCGCGGCGGACCCGCTCACGGCGGCGGAGGCCGACAGCGTCGAGCTGGAGATCACGCGCGACGGGCAGGTCCGCCGGATCGCCTACGCCGTCACGGGGCGGGAGCTCGTGGAGAGCCGCACCGTGGGGGCCGCCACCACGTCGACCGTGCTGGCGCAGGAGGTCGACGTGCTGGCGCTCACCTACTACGACGACGACGGCGACGTGATCGCCGCACCGGTGCCGACCGCCGGCCTGGACGACGTGCACCGCGCCGTGATCCGCATCGAGCGCTTTATCCCGGGCTCCGGTGAGCCGATTGAAGTGCAGACGACCGTGTACCTGAGGAATTCGACGTGATGGCCACCGTGCGCACCCGCGCGCTCACCGCAGGCCGCGCCCGTCTCGACGACGAGCGCGGCTCGCTCCTGCTCGCGCTGCTGGTGGCGATCCTGGCGATGACCATGGCGGTCGGGGCGCTCGCGTCCGCGCGGGTGGCCGACCGGGCCGTCCGCCGCGACGTGTCCTACGCCACGGTCGTGCAGGCGGCCGACGCCGGGGTGCAGCACGCGCTGTCCCGGCTCAACCAGCAGCAGGTCCTGGCCAGCCAGGTCACCCCGGTCCCCATCGGGGACCACGAGTTCACCTACGCCGTGACGCCGGTGGTCACGTCCTCAGGGAGCCTGGCCTACGAGGTGCAGGCCACCGGCACGGCTCCGGATGGCGAGCAGCGCGTCGTGGTCGCGCGCCTGGAGCAGGAGTCGCGCCTGCCCTACGCGCTGTTCACCAACCTGAGCATCGATTTCCGCGGCGCCAACCTCGTCGACTCCTACTCGTCGGTGGCGGTGTGCAACTCGCTGCCGGGGTGCGCCTGGGACGCGCCCTACGACGGGCTCGGCATGGTGGGCAGCAACAACTCCGTGCTGTACCCGGGCAACGCGGACGCGGACAAGACCATCCTGTTCGACTACGACGCCAACCCGGACCCGCTGCGCTGCCGGGAGAACCGCGATCCGTGCGATCCGCCCGCCGACACCGAGGACGACCGGCTGGACCTGACCACCGCCGACCAGCTCGCGTTCATCGACGACATGACGGCCGACTGCGACGCGCGCGTCGTCGAGGGCTGGCACGACTGGACCTCGTCGGACTCGCCGGCGAGCCCGGCCGTGCTCACGCCGCCGGCCACTCCCCTCTACGACTTCCTCTGCGTCGACGACCTGGTCTTCGACGAGGACACGGTGCTCGCCCCCATCGGCGGCTCGCTGGACGCCAGGCCGGTGGTCATGGTGGTCCGCGGCGCGATCAGCATCGGTGACCCGGCCAACAACAGCGCGGGGGCGGAGATCAACTGCACGGGCACCTGCCAGCAGGACACGTCCGTGCAGTACCCGCGGCGGCTGCAGATCTACAGCGCCACCGCGGGCACCGTGACGATCAACCCGCAGACCGGCTTCGCCGGGGTGGTCTACGCCCCCCGCCGGACCTGCCAGACCGGCGCCTCGGCGAACGTGGAGTACTTCGGCGCGCTGGTGTGCGACGGCATCAGCCAGGTCGGCGGCTGGGAGCTGCACTACGACCGCGCGCTCGCGGGCATCGGCACCGGCCGCTACGTGGTGGGCGAGTGGCGCGAGGAGCTGGCGCCGTGACGCCGATCCCCAAGCGCCGTGGCGCCGGCCTCGGCACGATCCTGATCGAGGCCGGCCTGGTGTCCGAGTCCCAGCTCGCCGCCGCCCAGGACGAGCAGGCCCAGTCCGGTCGGTCGCTGGCCAGCGTGCTGGTCGACGGCGGCTACGTCGAGGAGCGCGACCTGGTGCGCACCCTGGCCGAGCACCTGGGCCTGGAGTTCGTGGAGCTGGGCGACCGCCAGGTCGACACCGAGGCCGCCAGCCTGGTGCCGGAGCAGCTGGCGCGCCGCTACAACGTGCTGCCGCTGGGCTTCGCCGAGGACGGCGCGCTGCTGGTCGCCATGAGCGATCCGTCCAACGTGCTGGCGCACGACGACCTGCGCACCGTCACCGACCATGAGATCCGGCCGCTGATGGCCACGCGCACCGACATCAGCGCGGCGATCGACCGCTTCGCGGGCATGGCCGACGCGGTGGACGACGTGGTCGGCGACCTCGGCGGCGACGACGACGAGGTCCCGGACCTGTCCCAGATCCGCGAGATCGTCGACGACGCGCCGATCGTGAAGTTCGTCAACGCCCTGATCGCCAAGGCGGTCACCGACCGCGCGTCGGACATCCACATCGAGCCGCAGGAGCGCGAGATCCGCGTGCGCTACCGCGTGGACGGCGTGCTGCACGACGTCACCAGCCAGTCGCGCCGCATCCACTCCGGCGTGGTCAGCCGCCTGAAGATCATGGCGGACCTGGACATCGCCGAGCGGCGCATCCCGCAGGACGGGCGCATCAGCCTGCGCACCGGCGGCAAGCAGATCGACCTGCGCGTGTCGACCCTGCCGACCGTGTACGGCGAGAAGGTCGTCATGCGCATCCTGGACAAGACCTCCATCCTGCTGGAGCTGGAGGACCTGGGCTTCATGGAGTCCAACCTGGCGCGCTACCGCTCCAGCTTCAGCAAGCCGTACGGGATGATTCTGGTCACCGGGCCCACCGGCTCGGGCAAGTCCACCACCCTGTACGCGACGCTGAACATCATCTCCAAGCCCAGCGTGAACGTGCTCACGGTGGAGGACCCCGTCGAGTACCGGCTGCCCGGCATCAGCCAGGTGCAGATCAACCCCAAGGCGGGCCTGACGTTCCCGACGGCGCTGCGCTCCATCCTGCGCCAGGACCCCGACGTGGTCCTGGTGGGCGAGATGCGCGACCACGAGACCGCCCAGATCGGCATGGAGGCGGCGCTCACGGGCCACCTGGTGCTGTCGACGCTGCACACCAACGACGCGCCGTCCGCGGTCACGCGCCTGACGGAGATGCGCATCGACCCGTTCCTGGTGGCGTCCGCGGTGGACTGCGTGCTGGCCCAGCGCCTGGCGCGGCGACTGTGCCCGCAGTGCAAGGAGCCGTACACGCCCACGATGGCCGAGCTGGAGTCCGCGGGCATCCCCCTGGGCGAGCACGACCGCCTGCCCACGCTGTTCCGGCCGGTCGGCTGCGGCCACTGCGCGCGCACCGGTTACCGCGGGCGGCTGGCGGTCCACGAGATCATGAGCGTCACCGAGGAGATCGAGCGCATGATCGTGGAGAAGGCGTCCACGGACGACATCGCCAAGATGGCCAAGACGCAAGGCATGCACAGCCTCCGCGAGGACGGGCTGGCAAAGGTGCTCCTGGGTCAGACGACCCTGGAGGAGATCGGTCGGGTGATCGTGTGAGCAGTGGTCTCGCGGAAGTGCTGGTGGCGCAGGGCGTCGTCGACGAAGCGGCGGTGGCGCAGGCTGTCACGCTCGCCGGCGAGCGCGGCGTGCCGCTGGGCAAGGTGCTCGTGGAACTGGGGGCGGCCAGCGAGGGCGACATCGTCGGCGCCGTCGCCCGCCAGCTCGGCTTGCCGTTCGCCGACCTGGCGCCCGGTGCCGTGGACCCCTCGGCGGCGGCGCTGCTGCCGCGCTCGGTGGCGCGCGAGCTCATGGCGCTGCCCGTGGAGTTCGGCGCGGACGGCGGGCTCGTCGTGGCGATCGCGGACCCCGCCAACCGCGGCGCGGCCGAGCGCGTGAGCGCGCTCACGGGCATGGCGTGCACCGTGGCGCTGGCCGTGAAGGGAGAGCTGATGGAGGCCATCGAGCACCTGGCGGACCCCGACGGGGACGCCGGCGGCGGGGCGACGCCGGCTCCCGGCGCCGACACGCCCAAGCTGGCGTTCGAGGAGGCGGGGCTGTTCGACCTCGCCGCCGCGCTGGCCGAGCTCGTCGAGTCCGGCGGCAGCGACCTGCACCTGACGGCCGGCCTGCCGCCGACGATGCGCGTCAACGGCGAGCTCGCGCCCATGGGCGGCTACCCGGTGCTGACGCCCACGGAGCTGCAGAAGGCGATCTACGGCATCCTCACGCAGCGCCAGCGCGAGCAGTTCGAGAACGAGCTGGAGCTGGACCTGTCCCACTCGGTCTCCGGCCTGGCCCGCTTCCGCGTCAACGTGTTCCGCCAGCGCGACGCCATCGGCGCCGTGATCCGCGTGATCCCGTTCGGCGTCAAGGCGTTCGACCAGCTCGGCCTGCCGTCGCAGGTGGCCAACTTCGCCTACCTGCCGCGCGGCTTCGTGCTGGTGACCGGCCCCACCGGCTCGGGCAAGTCCACCACGCTGGCCTCGCTGATCGACATCATCAACCGCGAGCGCGCGTGCCACATCATGACCGTGGAGGACCCCATCGAGTTCCTCCACGAGCACAAGCGCAGCGTGGTCAACCAGCGCGAGCTGGGCGCGGACACGCGCAGCTTCGCCCAGGCGCTCAAGCACGTGCTGCGCCAGGACCCCGACGTGATCCTGGTGGGCGAGATGCGCGACCTGGAGACCATCCAGGTGGCGCTGACCGCCGCGGAGACCGGCCACCTGGTGTTCGGCACGCTGCACACCCAGGACGCGCCGCAGACCGTGGACCGCGTCATCGACGTGTTCCCGCCGCACCAGCAGGAGCAGATCCGCGTCATGCTCTCCGGCGCCCTCCAGGGCGTGCTCACGCAGCAGCTGCTGAAGACCGCCGACGGCAAGGGCCGCGTCCTCGCCGCGGAGGTCATGGTGGCCACGCCGGCCATCCGCAACCTCATCCGCGAGGGCAAGACCCACCAGATGTACTCCATGCTGCAGTCCGGCAAGCAGCACGGCATGGTGACCATGGACCAGTCGCTGGCCGACCTGGTCAAGGCCGGCAAGGTGCGCTACGAGGACGCCCTGGAGCGCTGCACGTCGGTGCCGGACTTCAACCGCCTCTGCGGGAGGGCGTGATGTCGACCGCCACGACGTACCGCTACACGGTCCGCGACGCCACGGGCAAGACCCGCAGCGGCACGCTGGAGGCGGCCGACAAGAAGCTGGTCGCCTCGCGCCTGCGCGAGATGGGCTTCGCCCCCGTGTCGATCACCCCGGTGGAGACGGGCGGGCTCCAGCGGGAGATCTCCATCCCGGGCTTCGGTCCGAAGGTGGACCTGGAGGCGCTGTCGGTCTTCTCGCGGCAGTTCGCGACCATGATCGGCTCCGGCGTCACGCTCATCCGCGCGCTCAACATCCTGGCCGAGCAGACGGAGAACAAGAAGCTGGCCGAGATCATCGGCGAGATGCGGTCGGAGATCGAAGGCGGCCGCTCGCTGTCGGACAGCCTGCGCAAGCACGAGGACTTCCCACCGCTGTACGTCGCCATG
Source organism: Egibacteraceae bacterium (assembly GCA_035553555.1). Classification (GTDB taxonomy): domain Bacteria; phylum Actinomycetota; class Nitriliruptoria; order Euzebyales; family Egibacteraceae; genus DATMKC01. The sequence goes on from DATMKC010000080.1 coordinate 5,814, forward strand.
GTCAAGGCCGGCGAGACGGCGGGCAACCTGGACCAGGTGCTGCTGCGCATCGCCGACACGCTGGAGAAGGACCTGGCGCTGCGGCGCAAGATCAAGGCCGCGCTGACCTACCCGGTGGTCGTGCTGATCCTGGCGGTGTTCCTCACCGGCGTGATGCTCACGTTCATCGTGCCGACGTTCGTCGGCATGTTCGAGTCGCTGGGCGGGGAATTGCCGCTGCCCACCAAGATGCTGCTGCTCATGTCGGCCGCCCTGCGCAAGTTCTGGTGGCTGCTCATGCTGCTGCCGCCGCTGGCCTGGCGGGGGTTCCTGCGCGCGCGCAAGGTGCCGGAGGTGCGCCGTCGCCTGGACGTGGTGAAGCTCAAGCTGCCGGTGTTCGGCGACCTGTTCCACAAGGTGGCGCTGTCGCGCTTCTCGCGGAACTTCGGCACGCTGATCCGCAGCGGCGTGCCGATCCTCACCGCCCTGGAGATCACCGCCGACACGGTGAACAACGCCGTCATGGGCGACGCGGTGAACGACGTGAAACTGTCCGTCAAAGAGGGCGAGAGCATCGCCGCGCCGCTGGGGCGCCACGAGATCTTCCCCCCGATGGTGGTGCAGATGATCGCCGTGGGGGAGGAGACCGGCGCGCTGGACACCATGCTGGGCAAGATCGCCGACTTCTATGACAGCGAGGTGGAGTCCACCACCGAGTCGCTGACGGCCATGCTGGAGCCGGTGATGATCGCGATCCTGGGCGGCCTGGTCGGCGGCATGGTGATCTCGCTGTACATGCCGATGTTCCGCATCTTCGACCTCATCCAGTAGCGCCGGGAATTCGCTCAAGCCGCGGCTTGCGGGCGCCGATATGTGAGGCAGGCCTGCCCTCGATCATCGTCATCCTCTTTTCGCCGCGGGTGGGCCCAGTCAGGCAAGTACCGCAAGGAGCGGCGCAGAAACGGCAAACCCGTCGTGAGGCGGGGACGCAAAGCCACGGGACCGCATGGCCCCATGCCAGTGGTCAGCCGGGTTGCCTCGCGCGACACGTCACGTGCGCGTTGGGGGTCGGGCACCGCGCCTTGCCTGAACGCACCTCAAGGAGGCGCACCGTGACCATCCAGAACCTGCGCGAGCGCGAGGACGGCTTCACCCTCATCGAGCTGCTCGTCGTCATCATCATCATCGGCATCCTGGCGGCCATCGCCATCCCGACGTTCCTGAACCAGCGCGAGAAGGGCTGGGACTCGGCCGCGAAGAGCGACCTCAAGAGCGCCGCGATCGCCCAGGAGTCCTACTTCACCGAGAACAACGGCTACGCGGGCACCACCGCGCTGCTCAACGACGAGGGCTTCAACGGCTCCAACGACGTGGACCTGACCTTCATCGGCACCGCGACGGGCGACTCGGACTACTGCATGAGCGCGGCGCACGAGAGCTCGTCCACGACGTGGTACCTGGACAGCGAGGACGGGGTCATCACCACGGCCGCGTGCTCGTAAGCCGCCGCGGCGGCAACGGGAGTTCGGTGGGGCGGTCCTTCGGGGCCGCCCCACCGCCGTTTCCCCGTCGCATCCTCCCCGTAAGGTTTCGCCCCCTGCTGCCGATGTGAATGTTGACGAAGAATGTTGCTGCTGTTCACCATGTGGCGAACGGGGCGCATCGCGACTACCGTGCAGGGCTTGCAGCGGGCGGGACGAGAAGGGCACACCGGGATGTGCCCGGATGCGGAGAGGACCGACAGATGGCGGAGTTCACGGGTTTTGGCGACGACATCCTGTTGACTGTTGCCGAAGTGGCACAGCACATGAGGGTGTCGAACATGACCGTGTACCGCCTGATCAAGTCCGGACAGCTGCCGGCCCTGCGGGTCGGCAAGAACTTCCGCATCCGCGGCCGAGACCTCAGCGCTTACCTGGAGGCCTCGCGCACGGGGGTGGAGGAATCCCAGGGGTAGTCCATGCCCGCCGCCATCGGACTCGACATCGGGTCCAGTACGGTCCGCGCCGTACAGATCTCGCCGTCCGGGCGTGGCCACGCCACGCTCGAACGCGTCGCCCAGGCGCCGCTGGCGCCCGGGGCGGTGCATGACGGCGAGGTCGTCGACCCGGAGCTGGTCGCCATGGCCCTGCGCGAGCTGTGGGCCGCGGGCGGCTTCAAGGGCCGGCGGGTCGCCCTGGGGGTGTCCAACCAGCAGGTCGTCGTGCGCCAGGTCGACCTGCCGTACCTGCCGGACAGGGAGTTGCGGCAGTCCCTGCAATTCCAGGTCGACGAGGCCATCCCGATCCCGGTCGAGCAGGCCATCCTGGACTACCACCCGCTGGAGACGCTGACCGCCGAGGACGGCCGCCAGATCAGCCGGATCCTGCTGGTGGCCGCGCAGCGGGAGATGGTGCAGCGCCTGGTCGAGGCGGTGTCACGGGCGCGCCTGGAGCCGGTGCTGGTCGACCTGGACGCCTTCGCCATGCTGCGCAGCCTCGCGCCGGAGTCCTCCCGCGGGCTGCTGGACGAGCCGGACGGCGAGCTGCTGATCGACCTGGGCAGCGTGGTCACCAACCTGGTCGTGCACTCGCAGGGGCAGCCGCGCTTCGTGCGCATCCTGCTCATGGGCGGCGACGCGATCACCGACGAGCTGGAGCACACCCTGGGCGTGGACCGCGACGAGGCCGAGCGCCTCAAGGCGGAGACCGGCCTGCTGGAGCCGATGGAGCTGCTGGAGGCCCATCAGGCCGCACGGATCATCTCCGAGCGCGCCGGGCGCTTCCTGGACGAGGTGCGCGGCTCGGTCGACTACTACGCGGCCCAGCCCGACGCCGTGCCGGTGCGCCGCGCCGTGCTCACCGGCGGCGCCAGCCGCCTGCGCGGCCTGGCCGAGCGGCTGGAGGACGCGCTGGGCATGCCGGTCGAACGCGGCCATCCCATGCAGGAGCTGCGCATCGGCACGGTGGGCCTCAGCCACGCCGAGCTGGTCGACCTGCAGCCCGACCTCGCCGTGGCGATCGGCCTGGCGCTGGGGGCGGCGGAATGAGCGTCAAGGTCAACCTGCTGCCGCGCGAGGTCGAGGAGCGCGCCCGCGAGCGCCGGGTCGGGCTGCTGTCGCTCACCGCCGTCGGCGTGTGGGTGCTGCTGCTCGCGCTGCTGTACCTGCAGAGCGTGATGGCGGTGAACAACGCGCGCGACGAGCGCGACGCCGAGCAGGCGGAGCTGGAGCGCCTCCAGGCCCAGGCCGAGCGCCTGGCGCCCTATCGCGAGCTGGCCCGCCGCTACGACACGCACAACCAGCTCCTGGCCAGCGCGATGGCCCCGCAGGTGTCGTGGTCGGGCGTGCTGAACGACCTGGCGCTGGTGTTCCCGGCCAACTCCTCGCTGCTGACGCTCAGCGCCTCGCTGGGCGTGCCGGAGGGCGAGGTCGGCGGCGAGGTCCCGCTGATCGGCTCCCTGCAGTTCAACGGCTACTCGGTGGAGCGCTACGCGCCGGGTGTGGAGTCGGTCCTGCTGGCGCTGGGCGACGCGCCCGCGTTCCAGGCGCTGTACCTGTCCAGCGCCACGCGCGGCCTCATCGGCACCACGCAGGTCACCAACTTCACCGGCTCGGCCGAGCTCACCGAACGCGTCTACACCGGGCGCTTCGCCCAGGGCCTGCCGGAGGGTGAGCGATGAGCCGGCGCGCGCCCCTGTTCGCCGTGCTCGCCGCGCTGCTGCTGGCCGTGCTGGCGTGGATGTTCCTGATCACGCCGGAGCGCGACGAGCGCGCGCTGCTGCTGGAGGAGACCGAGGCCATCCGGACCCAGCAGCAGCGCCAGCGCCTGGAGATCGCCCGGCTGGAGGAGATCCGCGACAACGAGCTCGAGGTGCGCGCGGCCATCGCGCGGCTGGAGCAGTACATCCCGCACGGGCCGGCGCAGCCCTCGACGATCCGCCAGATCCAGCTCGCGGCCGACGCCTCCGGTGTGGAGATCACCGCGCTGGCCTTCGCCGACCCCCAGGTGGTCGTCGACGCCCCGTCTCCGGCCGATCCGGGCAGCATCATGGCGCAGATCCCGGTGACGCTGACCATCGAGGGCGCCTACTTCCAGACCACCGACTTCATGCGGCGCGTGGAGACCGAGTTGGCGCGCGCCGTCATGGTCGACTCCGTGACCGCCACCGAGGCCTCGGCGCCCGCGGGGTTCCCCACCCTGTCGGTCAGCATGACCGCGCGCATCTTCACCGTGGTCCCCGTGTCCGCCGTGCCCGGCGCCGAGCTGCTGGCGCCGCCCGAGGACGAGGCGGCCGAGGGCGCCGAGGAGGAGGGGAGCGCGGCATGAGCGACGTGGAGCGGCCGGCGGTGAGCCGCAACCTCCTGATTGGCCTGGGGGCGATCGCCCTGCTGGCGGTGCTGTGGCTGCTCGTGCTGGGCCCCATGCTCGCCGGCGACGAGGAGGGCGGCGACGACGTCGTGGTCGTGCCGCCCCGCGAGGCCCGGTCCCCGGATGCGCCGCTGCCGGGAGAGGACGCGCCCGACGCCGACGGCGGCCTGCTGTACCCGGAGACCACGGAGGTGTTCGCGGCACGCGACCCGTTCGCGCAGCTGGTCAGGACCGGGCCCGACGGCGGTGGCGGCGACGACGACGATGGCGGCACCGGGGCCGGGACCGACGGGGGAACGGGCACGGGCGACGGCACGTCCGGCGGCACCGGCGACGGCACGTCCGGCGGCACCGGTGACGGCACGTCGCCCGAGCGGCCCAGCAACGGCTCGTCGGCCCGCGTGGGCGGCACCACGGTCAAGCTGGTCGACGTGTACACCGAAGATGACCAGGAGCGGGCGCTGGTCACGGTCAACGGGCGCTCCTACGACGTGGCCGAGGGCGAGTCGTTCGGGGACCGGTTCCGCCTGCTGGACCTGTCCGGCGAGTGCGGGACGTTCCTGTTCGGCGACAGCCGCTTCGTCCTGTGCGAAGGCGACGAGATCAGGAAGTGACGCGGGTGCACGACAGGGGGCCGCTCCGCCCACGGGCCGACGACCTGGGGGAGCAGATCGAGCGCAGCTTGCGGGAGTCGCGGCCCGTGCGCCTCGCGCTGCTCGTCGGCTGCCTCGGGCTGCTGGCCCAGGCAGCGGTCACGCTGCTGAGCCTGCCGCTGGGCGACGACCTGGTCGTCTACTGGAAGGGCGGCTGGGCGGTCCTGCACGGGCTGCCCCTGTTCGGCGAGCACTTCACCGCCTACGCCGGCATCGACAACGCGCTGGTGTTCACGTACCCGCCGTTCGCGGCGCTGCTGTTCGTGCCGCTGGCGCTGGTGCCGCCCGAGGCGGCGATGGTGGCCTGGACGGTCGCGTCGCTGGCCGCCCTGGCCGCGCTGGCGGCCGATGGCTTCCGGCCCTGGTGGCGCGGGCGCCCCGGCCCCGCCGTGGTGTTCGTGCTGCTGGCCGTGCTGGCCGTGTCGTTCACGTTCCAGCCCGTCTCCAACGGGCTGCTGCTCGGCCAGATCGGCTTCATGCTCACGCTGCTGTGCTACGCCGACGTGGTGGTCCTCCACGGCCGCCGGCCGGCGGGTGTCGCCATCGGCCTGGCCACGGCGATCAAGCTCACCCCGGGGCTGTTCCTGGTGCACTTCGCCGTGACGCGGCAGTGGCGGGCGCTGCGCAACGCCGTGCTGACCATCGCCGCCTGCTGGGGCGTCGCGTTCGTGGCGCTGCCCGCAGCCACGGTCACCTACTTCCGCCACCTCATGCTGGACACCACGCGCATGGGCTCGGTGGTGCAGCCGATCAACCAGTCGCTGAACGCCACGGTGCAGCGCTTCGGCCTGCCGCAGCCGCGCCTGTGGTGGCTGCTGCTGGCCGCCGTGGTGACCGCGGCCGGGCTCGACCGCGCCCGCCGCGCGCACGACCTGGGCGAGCGCCGCCGCGCCGCCGTGCTGGTCGCGATGGCCATGCTGCTGGTGTCGCCGGTGTCCTGGACGCACCACGCGATCTGGCTGATCCCGCTGTTCGGCCTGCTGCTCACCGACCGGCGGCCCGGCCCGCGCCTGCTGGGCGTGGTGGCGGTGCTGCTCGCCGCGCCCACGCGGCAGCTCCTGGGCCTGCCCGGCCTCGGCGACGGGATCATGGTCGAGGGCTACGTCCTGCTCTACCTCGCGGCGCTGGTGTGGCTGCCGGTGGACAGCGCCGCCCCGCTGCCCGCCGCGGCCCCGGCTCAGAACCAGGGCCAGGCGGCGGGGCCGCGCGCCGCCGTGCCGGAGCTCGCCACGCGCTCGTGATCGCGGGCCTGGCGGACCGCTACCCGTGGGCGGCCGCGGCCGTCTTCGGCGCTGCGGGCTTCGCGCTCGGGGACCACGCGCACGAGCCCGCGGACTTCACGCTGTTCGCCGAGGCGGGCGGGCACCTGCTGCGCGGCGACGTCCCGGCGGTGCTCGGCGACGCCGCCGTGCAGGCCGGACCGCTGCTGCTCGCGCTCATGGGCCTGCTGGACGGGGCCACCGCGTGGCTCGGCGGCGCGCAGCGTCACGCGGTGCTGCTGGCCCTGTGCCTCACCGTGTCGGTGTCGCTGCTGGCGGCCGTGCGCGCGCTGCTGCCGCAACCCGGTGCCGCGCGCGGCCGGGCGCTGCTCGCCGCCGGCGTGGCGGCCCTCGCGTTCGGCGTCGTGACGCTGAACGAGGCGCATCCCACGCACGCCGTGGTCCCGCTGCTGTGGCTGCTCGCGGCGCTGGCGTGCCGGCGCGACCGGCCGGCCGCGGCCGGGGTGCTGCTCGGGCTCGCCGCGGGGCTGGACAGCTGGGGCGTGCTGGGGGC
>DATMKC010000081.1:0-2188 GCA_035553555.1 Egibacteraceae bacterium
GTTGCCGACGACATACTGGACACCCGGGCCGACCGCCGGCCCCGGAGGCGACCTGGACCACGGCATGGACTTCGGTGAGGACGACGACCTGGTCTGGTCCCTGTACCAGCAGGGCCGGGCACGGCTGAAGGACGGCCAGCCGTCCGCCGCGGCCGAGGTCCTGGAACTGGCGGTGGAGCGCGAGCCGGAGAAGGCGTCCCTGCGCGAGGCGCTGGGCCGGGCCTATTTCGCCTCGGCGCGCCTGGAGCGCGCCCGCCAGGAGTTCGAGCGGGCGCTGGACCTCAACCCCAGCGACGACTACGCCCACTTCGGCCTGGGCCGCTGCCTGGAGCGCCAGGGCAGGCTGGCGGCCGCCGCCAAGCACCTCAAGCTCGCCGTGGCGATGCGGGACCGCGACGACTACCGCACGGCCCTGGGCAGGGTGCTGGCGCGCCTCGGGACTGGCTGAGGCCGGTCAGCCGCGCCGGCTGCGGGCCGGGCGGCCGCCCCCCGAGCCTGAGCCCGAGCGCAGCAGCAGCGCGGCCGCCATGCCGAACACGAACCCGCCGGCGTGGGCCAGGTAGGCGACGCCGCCACCCTCCAGCAGCGGTTCGCGCAGTCCCTGGACCTGGAGCAGGAACCACAGCCCCAGCACCAGGAACGCCGGCAGCCGGGTGATGAAGAACAGCAGGAACGGCACCGCGACGGTGACGTGCGCGCGCGGGAACAGCACCAGGTAGGCGCCGAGCACGCCGGCGATCGCGCCGGACGCGCCGACCAGGGTGGAGATGTTGTCGGCGTTGGGAGCCACGAACGCGACCGTCGCCACCAGCCCGGCCGCCAGGTAGAACAGCAGGAAGCGCACGTGGCCCAGGCGGTCCTCGATGTTGTTGCCGAAGATCCACAGGTACAGCATGTTGCCGAGCAGGTGCAGCCACCCGGCGTGCAGGAACATCGACGTGAGGATCGTCAGGTACACCGGCTTGCCGGGCATGGCCTGGACCTGGCACACCGCGTCGGAGGCCGCGGCGACTTCCGCCTGGTCGAGCGGCTCGCCGCGGGTGAGCTCCGCCGGCACCGCGGCCCACCGCAGGTAGAACGCCTGTTGCGCGCACTCCGAGGCGTCCCACGGCTGCACGCCGATGAACGCCCAGAGGTTCAGGGCGATCAGCGCCCAGGTGGCCCACGGGCGGATCCGGGTGGGGTTGTGGTCCCCGAGCGGGATGACCATGGGTGCGACGACGGGGGCGGGGGTGAGCATGGGCGCTCTTCTACCGCGCCGCGGACGCCACCATGTCCAGGTCGCCGCGGCCGCTCAGGATCTCCGCGGCCAGCAGCGCGATGCGCCGGGTGATGGCGGCGTGGCGCTCCAGCACCACAGCGTGGCCGGCGCTGGAGAACACCACAGGCCGCGCGTTCGGCAGCTCGGCGGCAAGCCGGACCGCTTGCCGTGGGTCCACCAGGCGGTCACGGCCGCCCACGAACACCAGCGTCGGAGTCGTCACCGCCCCCAGCGTCCCGCGGATGTCGACGCGCTCCATGCCCGCCAGCGTGGCGCGGCGGACCGCCGCGGGGGTCGCCACGATCTGGGCGCGCAGCGCCTCGACGTGCGCGGGCGAGGGCCGCGGGCCGAATCCGCCGACGCGCAGCGCGGCGTAGCCGCGCGCCCGCGCGGTGCCGGGGTCCAGGAACAGCCGTTGCACCACGGGGTCGCCCACCAGCCAGCGCAGCAGCATGCGCACGGCGGCGGCTTCGACGGCGGAAGGCGCGGACCCGCCGCGCGTGCCTCCGGCCACGTGCGCCGTGGGCGTCGCCACCAGCGCGGCTCCGGCGACCCGGGCCCGCAGCGCCTCGTTGTCGCGCAGCGCCAGCAGCGTGGCCAGGCCGCCCAGCGAGTGGCCCACGAGGAACACCGGCCCCGTGGCCAAGCGCTCGACCACAGCGGCCAGGTCCGCGGCGTGCACGTCCGGGCGCAGGGCGCGCGCGGGCGCGGCGTCGCCGAGGGTGGAGTCTCCGTGCCCGCGCAGGTCCCAGGTGACCACGCGGCCGACCTCGCCGAGCAGGCGCGCCTGGTAGGCCCACAGGCGGTGGTCGCAGGCCAGCCCGTGCGTCAGCACGAACGTGGGCGCTCCGGCCGCGTGGCCGGCACCAGAGACGACCGCTCGCAGCAGCGCGCCGTCCGGCCGGCGCAGTTCCTCCGCGGCTCCGA
>DATMKC010000082.1:0-3936 GCA_035553555.1 Egibacteraceae bacterium
GCCGTGACCGTCGACGAGCGGCTCGAGCGCCGCGGGCGCGCTCACCGGCGCCAGTCCTGCTTGCCGCCGGTCTTCTCGAGCAGCTCGATCCGCTCGATCGTCACGCCGCGCTCGACGCCCTTGACCATGTCGTAGACGCTCAGCGCGGCCACCGCCGCCGCGGTCAGCGCCTCCATCTCCACGCCGGTGCGGTCCGCCGCCCGGCAGGTCACCAGCACGTCGGCCCGCCCGTCGTCGGGGTCGACCGTCACGGACACGTCGACGCCGGCCAGCGCGATCGGGTGGCACAGCGGGATCAGCTCCGGCGTGCGCTTGGCCGCCATGATCCCCGCGACGCGCGCCACCGCCAGCGCGTCGCCCTTCGGCAGGTGCCCGGACGCCAGCAGCGCCGCCGTGCCCTGGCTCATGCGCACCACGGCGCGCGCCGTCGCGGTGCGCTGCGTGACCTGCTTGCCGGCCACGTCGACCATGCGCGCCTCGCCGTGCTCGTCCAGGTGCGTCAGCCCGGGCAGGCCGTCCGGCTCCGCCGTGCCGCTCATGGCCGCTCCAGCAGGTGGACCACCAGCCGCTCGCCGGCGGCGACCTGCGTGCGCTCGGGCGGCACCTCGGCGAGGCCGTCGGCGTCCACGACGCTGCGCAGGATCCCGCTGCCCTGCTCCCCCGTGGGGCGCGCGTGCCACGCGCCGCCCTCGCGCCGCAGGCGCACGCGCACGAACTCGACCTTCTCGCGCGGACTGCGCAGCGGCTCGTCGAGCACCGCGCTGATGCGCGGCCGGTAGGTGTCCGTGCGGCCCTGCAGCCGGCGGATCGCCGGCCGCACGAACATCTCGAAGCTCACGAACGCGCTCACCGGGTTGCCGGGCAGCCCGAACACCGGCACCGCGCGGTCCGGCTCGCGCGGCAGCAGCCCGAACGCCTGCGGCATCCCCGGGCGCATCCCCACCCGCACGAAGCGCACGTCGCCCAGCCGCGCCAGCACCACCTTCACCAGGTCGTAGCGCCCGGCGCTGACGCCGCCGGACGTCACCACCAGGTCGGCGTGCACCAGCGCGCCCTCGAACGCCTCGGTGAGCGCGCGCTCGTCGTCGCGCACGATCTGGTGGCGGTACGCCGACGCGCCCGCGTCGCGCGCCATCGCCGTCAGCGTGTAGGAGTTCGCGTCGCGGATCTGGCCGAGGCCGGTCGGCTCCTCCGGCTCCACCAGCTCGTCGCCCGTGGAGATCACCACCACGCGCGGCTGCGGCCGCACCAGCACGCGGGGGTAGCCCAGGGCGGCGAGCATCCCGATGTCGGCCGGCGCCAGCACCCGACCCGACGACAGCACCACCTCGCCGTGGCGCACGTCCTCCCCGGCCATGCGCACGTGCTGGCCCGGCTCGGCGCCGGCGGCCAGGCGCACCACGCCGGGCCACTCCTCGGCCTGCTCGACCGGCACCACCGCGTCCGCGCCCGGCGGCATCGGCGCGCCCGTCATGATGCGCACCGCCTGGCCGCGGCCCACCGGCGTGCGCGCCGGCGAGCCCGCCGCGGACTCGCCGACCAGTGCCAGCTCCGCGCCCGGCACCGCGTCCATCGCCAGCAGCGCGTAGCCGTCCATCGCGCTGTTGGGGAACGGCGGCAGGTCGCTGACCGCCACGGCCTCCTGCGCCAGCACGCAGCCCTGCGCGTCCAGGATCCCCAGCTCGATCGGCTCCAGCGGGCGGATGCGCGCCAGCACGTCCTTGCGGTGCTCGGCGAACGGCACCAGCGGCTGTGGCTCGCGCGGACCGTGCGGCGGCGCCGCGGGCGGGACCGCGGCGGGCCCGGCCTCCGGCGGGACCGCGGCCGGGCGCGCCTCCGGTCCGAACAGCGGCGGCGGCTCCGGGTCCGTGTCGTCCTGCCTGCGGCGGAAGATCACTCCAGCCCCTTCACGAACTCCTTGAGGAACGCACGGAAGGTGGGCCCCAGGTCGGCGCGGTGCGCCGCCAGCTCCACCATCGCGCGAAGGTAGTCCTGCTTGGCACCCACGTCGTAGCGCAGGCCTTCGAACTTCAGCGCGCGGATCGGCTCCTCCTGGCACTGCGCGCGCATCGCGTCGGTGAGCTGGATCTCGCCGCCGCGCCCGGGCCGCGTGCCGGCGATGTGGTCGAAGATGTCCGGCGTCAGCACATAGCGGCCGATGATGCACAGGTTGCTCGGCGCGTTGGCCTTGCCGGGCTTCTCCACCAGGTCGCGCACCAGGTAGGCCCCCGGGTTGTCGGGGTCCGGCTCGGCGTCGATCACGCCGTACTGGCTCAGCGCCTCGTCGCCGAACTCCATGACCGCCACCACGCTGCGGCCGGTGCGCTCGGACAGGTCGACCATCTGCGACAGCAGCCGCTCCTGCTCGCCGATCAGGTCGTCGCCGAGCAGCACCGCGAACGGCTCGTGGCCGACGTGATGGCGGGCGCAGCCGACCGCGTGGCCGAGGCCCAGCGGCTGGCCCTGCCGGATGTAGTGCACCAGGGCGAGCTGGCTGACCGCGCGCACCGCGGCGAGCAGGTCCTCTTTGCCGGCGGCTGCCAGCTGCCGCTCCAGCTCCACGGCGTGGTCGAAGTGGTCCTCCAGCGCGCGCTTGCCCCGCCCGGTGACGAGCAGGATGTCGTCCAGGCCCGCCTTCACCGCCTCCTCCACCACGTACTGGATCGCGGGCTTGTCCACGACGGGCAGCATTTCCTTCGGCTGCGCCTTGGTCGCGGGCAGGAAGCGCGTGCCGAGTCCGGCGGCCGGGATGACCGCTTTGCGAGCGCGCAAAAGGAGGTCCTTTCGTGTCGTTCCGCGGATGCAGCCGCATCGTAGCCGGAGCCGTCGGCCGGTGGCCGGGAGTCGCGCGGCGGGGCTAGCCGTCCTTGCGCTTGCGCGGCTTGGCCGACGGCGCCATCCCGCCGGCCGCCACCACGACGCGGTTGCGACCGCCGCGCTTGGCGTTGTACATGGCCGCGTCGGCGCTGCGCAGCAGCGCGGCCACCGTGCGCCCGTCGCGGGGGTGCGTGGCCACGCCGACGCTGCAGGTGACCTGCAGCTCCAGCGGGTGGCCGTCGCGGCGGATCGCGGACGTGGTCACCGGCACGTCGGCCACCGCCGCACGGATGCGCTCGGCGGTGGCGGCCGCGCCCTCCGGGTCCGTGCCGGGCAACAGCACCACGAACTCCTCACCGCCGTAGCGGGCCACCACGTCCGGCACGCGCGTCGCGTCGCGCAGCCGCGCGGCCACCTCCACCAGCACGTCGTCGCCGACCTGGTGGCCGAACTCGTCGTTGACCGACTTGAAGTGGTCCAGGTCGCAGATCAGCAGCGACATCGGGCGGTCGAAGCGCTCCGAGCTCTCCAGCTCGCGCTCCGCCTGCAACTGCAGGTAGCGGAAGTTCCACAAGCCCGTGAGCGCGTCGGTCACCGACAGGCGCCGCGCCTCGTGGTGCAGCATCACGTTCTCGATGGCGCCCGACGCCTGCCCCGCGAACGTCTGGATGGCGTCCAGGTCGTCGGCGCTGAACGGCAGCTCGGGCGCGTCGCGCGTCAGCGACAGCACGCCCAGCGTGCGGCCGCGGCCAAGCAGCGGCACGGTGATCTGCTGCACGCCGACCAGCTCCCCTTGTGCGGGCGCGGGTGTCGCGGCCGCGTCGGCCGGCAGGCGCACGGCCGTGCCCGTGCGCGCCACCCAGCCGGCCACGCCCTCGTCCACGCGCAGCGGCGCCATCCCGTCGGGCAGGTTGCGGCCCACCTTCACGTACAGCGCGTCGCGTTCCGGCGTGAACAGCAGCAGGGCGCCGCGCTCCGCCTCGAACGTGTCCATGGCGGTCTCGACCACCACCGCCAGCGTCCGGTTCAGGTCCAGGCTGGACGACAGCGTCTGGCCGAGGCGCGACAGCGACTGGCGCAGCTGGTCGCGCGAGCGGCTGAGCTCCTCCAGGCGCGCCG
>DATMKC010000083.1:0-4085 GCA_035553555.1 Egibacteraceae bacterium
CTCGGGGACGTGCCGACGCAGCTGCTGCTGTCGGCCAAGGGCCACGTCGACAACCTGGTCCGGGAGTTCGCGCTCGCGGCGGGCGGCGCGGCGTCCGGGACGACGGCCGCGGTGCCGGCGCACCTGGCGCAGCTCATCGACACCGTGGTGCACCGGTTCGCCGAGGCGCGCGACTCCATCAAGCGCCAGGCGCTCGCGGCGGCGCGCCAGGGCCACGACCACCTGCGCCTGGAGCTCCGGCTGCCGGTGAGCGCCGCACGGGCGGGCGAGGAGTACCTGGCCGCACTCGACCAGGCCGACGCCTACTGCCGCGCCGCACGGCTGCTCACGCTGGAGTCACCGCCGCAGCATCGGGTGTTCCGCCGCTGGTACGTCGGCGAGCTGGTCGCGCAACTGCGGCAGGCCGCCGAGGGGCACGAGCCGGCGCCGGCCGAGACCTTCGAGGAGCGCCTTCTGCGCGAGATCGACGCGTTCGCCGCGGCCGAGCGCACGGCCGAGCGTTTCGCGCGGCTGCACTCGCTGTCCGCCGCCCTGGCGTCGGCGGGGACGCCGGAGGCGGTCACCGAAGCGGTCCTGCGGGAGGGTGTCGCCGCGCTCGGCGCCACCGGCGGGGCGGTGCTGGTCGCGTCGCCTGCCGGCGAGCTCGCCGTGCCGACGGCCGTGGGCTACGGCGAGCAGGTGATGGCGCGGCTGCGCGCGGAGTCGCCCGACGCCGAGCTGCCGGCGGCGGTGGCGCTGCGCACCGGCGAGCCGGTGTGGCTGGAGTCGCGGGAAGCGCGGGACGCGCGCTTCCCGGAACTGGAGGGTGTGGAGCCGGGCACCCTGTCGATGTGCGCGGTCCCGCTGATCGTGGACGGCCGCACCGTCGGCGCCATGCGCTTCTCGTTCTCCCGCAACCGGCTGTTCGACGCCGAGGAGCGCGACTTCATCGACACGATGGCCGCGCAGACCGCGCAAGCCCTGGACCGCGCCCTGATGTACCGGCAATGGCAGGAACCGGGACGGCGGCCGCCGGGGGCGCCTGGAGGCGGAGAGTCCGGGATGGGAATCGAACCCACGTAGACGGTTTTGCAGACCGTTGCCTGAACCACTCGGCTACCCGGACGTAGCAAAGGCAGGGTATCAACCAGGGCCGGACGCTGCCGAGTCCCCGGCCGCCGAGTCCCCCGTGGCCGACCGCCGCCAGGCGCGGCGCAGGGACTCCGCCACCAGCACGGCCCAGCCCAGCCGACCGAGCAGCGCCCAGCGCGACGGTCCCCGCCGGCCCTTGGACGGGTCGATGCGGCGGAAGCGGCCCACGCGCGTGACGTGCGCGGCGATGCGCTGGTCCGGCCCCAAGCGCGGTGCCCTCATCGGCTTCTCCCTGTGGCGGTCGGTCGGCGTGCTGCCCGCCGCCGAGCATATGGCACCTCTGGCACGCGCCACCGGGCGGTCGCCCCCGCCGACCCGGGGATCTTTGCGCAACACAGTGGTTTCGAGACGTTCACGGTGGGTACACACGGCGGCCACCTGCGTTGTGCACCCTGTGGTCGCAGACGTTGGTCCCGGACGACAACAAGCAACCGGTTTTCCTTGTGGAAACGGGGGGATGCAGCCATGGAGCGGGAACTTCTCCACCGCCTGTTGAGCCAGGCGTTCCTCTATGACGACCCGAACGCCTACCGCGCCGGGGTGCAGGCCGCCTGGGGTGCCCTGGAGACGCTGCGGAGCGCGCCGCCGCAGCGCTCGGACGACCCCGCGCCGACGCAGCCGCGCGTCGCCGAGGCGCCCGTGCGCGCGACCGGCTAAGCCGGCCCGGGCAGCAGGGACAGCACCAGCAACGCCTGGCCGACGTGATAGGTCGTGATGATGGCCAGGTCCATCCACGGCTTGCTCGCCACGAAGTTGCGGAAGCCGATCATCGCGTCGGAGCCGAAGAACAGCCCCGCGCCGGCGATGGCCACCGGGTCGCCCGTCAGCAGGGCGCTGGCCGCCATCGCGCAGATGACCACCAGGTAGTTGGCCACCGGCCCCACCAGGCGCCCGTCGTGGGCACGGGCTCCGGCCAGGATGCGCGGGCCCAGCACCACGGCCAGGACCGCGACCGGCAGGACCGCCACCAGGAACTCCAGCGGGCCCGTGCCGCCGACCGGGCCGAGCCAGAAGCCCGCGATGTAGGCCAGGTGCGCGACCAGGAAGCTCGCCAGGCCCGGGACGAAGCGCCCCGGCAGCATCAGGAAGACGTCGCCGGCCAGGCTGAACACCAGCGCGCCGACCCACCACGCGCGCTGCGTGGCGTCGGCCGGCTCCAGCGCCAGCGCGACGCCGATCAGCAGCACCAGGGTGGCGGGCTTGGCGACGTACTCCAGGCGCGTGCGTTCCCGCGCGACCGCGTACCAGTCCAGCACGGCGGCGAGCGCCGCGACGGCGAGCGCGGTCCACGCGAGCGTGTTCATGGCCGACAGCGTAAAGGCGGACGCGAACCGGCGGCCGTAGGATCTCCCCGTGGCGGTCGGCGGGACCGCCTCGGACACGGGGGATTCCTATGCGACGACTGATGGCGGTGTGCCTGCTGCTCGGCTCCCTGCTCGCGCCCGGTGCCGCGCGCGCGAACCATGAGATTCCCGACGAGAGTCACCTTCCGAACGCTGAGCCCTACGCGCGAGCAGCACTGTCCCTGGCGCAGAACATCCGTCCGATCCCGTGGGGGACCACGCTGCACATCGATCAGTCCGAGGAGACATGGCGCATCGACTGCACCGACGGCCAGGGCAACACCTGGCCAGGCGAGTGCCCGTTCGTGCTTGAGGGCGCGCTGGACTTGGATCCGCACTACGGCCCGCTGGACGACCCCGGCTGCTCGATTCCTCGAGGCCACAGTGGCGAGGGGTGGTTCGACCCGGAGTGGACGCTGGGCCTGCCGGAGGTGGGGCTGACGAGCGAGCCCTACGCCGGTGCCACCATCGACGACGCCCGGTTCGCACGAACACCGTACGTCGACCAAGCACGCGCGGGGGCTCTGCTGATCGAAGGCCGATGGTCCGACGAGCACGGCCGCAGCGACCGCTTCCTCGCGGAGTTCAAGATGACGTTCCCGGCGTGGCCCCCGGGCAGCACCTGCTCGAGCTCCGTTCGGCACTACTTCATCGACGGGCACGTCATGCTGCTGGGGGTCCTTCGCTGACATCGCCGCCCGCGCCCGCCGCCGCGTATCGTGAGGGGGCGGGCGCGAGGAGGCGGCATGGCGGGCATGGGTGATCGGGCGGCCATCATCGGGGCGGGGCCGGCGGGCCTGGCGGCGGGAGCGGCGCTGAAGGCGGCGGGCGTGCCGTTCACGATCTACGAGCGCCACGGCGACGTGGGCGGGCTGTGGGACATCGACAACCCCGGCACGCCGGTCTACGAGACGGCGCACTTCATCTCCTCGCGCACGCTGTCGGGCTTCGACGGCTTCCCCTTCCCGGACGACTACCCGGACTATCCCGGCCGCCGGCAGGTGCTGGACTACCTGCGCGCCTTCGCCGAGCGCCACGACCTTCGCCCCCACGTCGCCACCGGCCACGAGCTGGCGCGCGCCGAGCCGCTGGCCGACGGCGGTTGGAGCCTGGAGTTCACCGGCGGACGCGCGGACCTGGCCCGCTGGCTGGTGGCCGCCAACGGGCACCTGTGGGAGCCCAACCTGCCGGCCTACCCGGGCGAGTTCCACGGCGAGGCCTACCACGCGCGCGACTACCGCTCACCGGAACAGCTGTGGGGCCGCCGCGTGCTGGTGGTGGGCGGCGGCAACTCCGGCGTGGACATCGCCTGCGACGCCGCGACCGCCGCCAGCGGGGCGGCGATCAGCCTGCGGCGCGGTTACTGGTTCGTGCCCAAGCACGTGTTCGGCGTGCCCGCGGACGTCATCGGACACGGCGGGCCGACCCTGCCCCCCTGGCTGGAGCGCCGCGTCATCGGGCTGCTCCTGCGGCTCACCGTCGGGGACCTGCGCCGCTACGGCCTGCCCAAGCCGGACCACCAGCCGCTGTCCAGCCATCCCATCCTGAACAGCCAGCTGCTGCACTTCCTGGCCCACGGGGACGTGGCGGCGCGGCCCGACGTGGCGGAGC
>DATMKC010000084.1:0-6194 GCA_035553555.1 Egibacteraceae bacterium
AGGAGGAGCAGATCGTCATCGCGCTGACGAAGTGGCTGAACAAGCGGGGCGGCATCCGCAGCCGCACGGTGGTGCCGGTGATCCACAAGACCAACCCGACGTCGGGCAGCTTCTCCACCCAGGCCCAGGCCGCCTGCGCGACCTTCACCGAGGACAACCAGGTGTTCGCCGCGGGCTCCGCGCCGGCGGCGGGCAGCGAGGTGCTCGCCGCCTGCATGGCGTCCAAGCGCACCCCGTTCCTCGCGCACAACTACTGGCCGTTCGGGGAGCAGCACTTCCGCCAGTGGGCGGGCTACTTCTACCAGCCCGGCCGGGCCGCCGGGGAGCGCCACTGGGCCGCCTCCGTCGACGCCCTGGCCGGGGCGGGCTTCTTCAAGGGCGCCAAGGTGGGCATCGTGCACTTCGACGCCCCGCACTTCCGCCACCTCGTGAAGGACGTCGTCGTGCCGGGCCTGGCGCGCCACGGCGTGAAGGCGCCCACGGAGGCCGCCGTGTCGACCATCTACCAGGCCTCCGACGTGAGCAAGGTCAGCGCCGAGGCCAACAGCATCATCCTGCGGTTCCGGGCGGAGGGCGTCACGCACGTGCTGTTCGTGGAGTACCAGGGCACCATCCCGTTCTTCTTCCTGCCGCAGGCGGAGAGCCAGGGCTACCGCCCGGCCTACGGGCTGGTGTCGTCCAACAACCCCTCCACCGTGGCCAAGCAGTCCCCCGCCGCGCAGCTGCAGAAGGTGACCGGAGTGGGGTGGAACCCGTCGGGCGACACGCTGAAGGGCAACTACCACCCCAACGCCACGGCCGCCCAGTGCGAGATGGCGATGCGCGAGGGCGGCTACGCCGTGGACTACTCGGCGGCGGGCTTCTACCTGTACCCGCACTGCGACACGCTGCTGTTCCTGAAGGCCGCGATCGAGCGCGCCCAGGAGCTCACGCCCCAGGGCCTGGCCGCTGCGGTCGCCGGGCTGGGCGAGTCCTACCTGTCGCCGCAGACCATGGTCACCCGCCTGGGTCCCGGGCGCGCGGACGGCAGCGACGGCCACCGGCTGTTCAAGTTCGATGCGGCCTGCGCGTGCTTCGCCTACACCGGACCGGTTCGGCGCCTGGGGTGAGCGCGGCCCTGGACGCCGAGCCGACGCTGCGCTAATTTAAAATAACATTGGACCCCGGCCCGCTGGAGGCGCCCCCTCATGACACAGGACGTCACGCTCGACCGCACGCTGGTCCTGCCCCACCTGATCGACGCGCTGGCGGCGGAGGACGCGACCGCGGTCCTGGTGGAGGACGTGGAGGACGTGCCGGGCGGCCGCTCCTACACGCGCGCGGAGCTGCAGGACGCCTACCGGCGCTGGGCCGGCGCGCTGCGCGGGGCCGGGGTGAGCGCGGGCGACACCGTGCTGACGATGCTGGCCAACCGCGCGGAGACCTACCCGGTGTGGCTGGGCATCTCGTGGCTGCGCGCCATCGAGGCGCCGATGCACACCCAGTACAAGGGGCCGATGCTGCGCTACGGCGCGAACTACAGCGAGGCGCGCGTCGGCGTGGTGGACGGCCGCTTCCTGCCGCTGTTCGCCGAGCTCGCCGGGGAGCTGGAGCACCTGCGGCTGCTGGTGGTGGTCGACCCGCCGGCGAAGCTGCCGGACCTGGGCGTCGACGTGATCCTGGCCGAACGGTTCCTCGACGGCGCGGCGCGCGCGGACGACGAGCCGGGGCCTGCGTATCACGACATCGCCTGCATGGTGTTCACGTCGGGCACCACCGGCCCGTCCAAGGGCGTGCTGATGCCGTGGGCCGAGCTGTACGAGTTCCCCGCGTTCCAGAAGCCGGCGGACATGCTGGCGCCCGGCCAGGGCATGTACCAGGTGCTGCCGCAGTTCCACGCCGCCGGCAAGGTCGGCTTGTACGTGGCGGCCCTGGCGCGCGCCCGCGCGGTGTGCCGGGAGGTGTTCTCCATCACCGAGTTCTGGCCGGACGTGCGCCGCTACGACTGCCACGCGGCGGGCGTGGTCGGCCCGCTGGCGGAGATCCTCATCCAGATGCCGGAGCACCCGGACGAGATCGGCAACCCGCTGGAGCGAGTGATGATGGGGCCGTTGATCGGCGAGGTGGACCTGTTCCGCAAGCGCTTCGGCGTGGAGGTGGTGACCGGCTACGGCATGACCGAGATCGGCGTCCCGCTGGCCAGCGACGGCTACCAGCTCGCCAACAACACCAGCTGCGGCCGCGTGCGCGAGGGCTACGAGCTGCGCATCGTCAACGAGTACGACGAGCCGGTGGCGGACGGCGACGTGGGCGAGCTGATCGTGCGCCACCGCTACCCGTGGCGGCTCAACGCCGGCTACTGGCGCATGCCGGAGGCGACCGCGGAGGCGTGGCGCAACGGCTGGTTCCACACCGGCGACGCGTTCCGGCGGGACGACGACGGCAACTACTACTTCGTCGACCGCATCAAGGACGCGATGCGCCGGCGCGGGGAGAACATCTCCTCGTTCGAGGTGGAGATGCACATCGCCGAGCACCCTGACGTGTTCGAGGTCGCGGCGATGCCGGTGCGCTCCCCGCTGGGCGAGGACGAGGTCGGCGTGGTCGTCTCGGCCGAGGAGTCCCTGACGGCCGAAGCGCTGATCGAATGGCTCATCCCGCGCATGCCGCGCTTCATGATCCCCCGCTACGTGAAGCTGGTGGACGAGGAGCTGCCGCGCACGGCCACGATGCGCATCCAGAAGTTCAAGCTCAAGGAGTCCTTCCCGGACGAGCACACGTTCGATCGCGAGGCGGCCGGCATCGTGCTGCCCAAGGACACCGAGCAGGCGGTGAAGGGATGACGGCGACCACCAGCCGGCCGATCGCGGAGGGCCTGTTCACCTGGCCGGCCGACGAACCGCGCCTGATCGGCGCCGCGTGCGCCGCCTGCGGCACCACCGTGTTCCCGCGCCGGTCCTCCTGTCCCAAGTGCGGCGCGCAGGACATGGCCGAGCGCCTGCTGTCGCCGACCGGGACGCTGTGGACCTGGACGACGCAGGGCTTCCTGCCCAAGGCCCCGTACGGCGGGCCGGAGACCGACGAGACGTTCCAGCCGTTCGCCCTGGGCTACGTGGAGCTGGCCGGCGAGGTGCGCGTGGAGGCGCGCCTGACCGAGCCCGACCCTGCGCGCCTGCGCATCGGCATGCCGATGCGCCTGGTGGTGGTCCCGTTCCGCACCGACCCGGACGGCACCGAGGTCGTGTCCTTCGCCTTCGCCCCCGCCGACTGACAGGAGCATCCATGGACATCGCGATCGTCGGCATCGGCATCCACCCGTTCGGGCGGCACGAGGGCGTGTCGGGCGCGCAGATGGGCGCCCACGCCGTGCGCGAGGCACTGCGCGACGCCGGCGCCGCATGGCCGGACGTGCAGTTCGCGGCGGGCGGCAGCCTGGCCTACGCGCTGCCGGGCGGCGGCGCGATGCCGGACACCCTGGTGAACGAGCTGGGCCTGACCGGGCTGCCGTTCGTGAACGTGGCGAACGGCTGCGCGACCTCGGCCACCGCGGTGCTGTCCGCCGCGAACGCCATCTTGGCCGGCGCCGCGGACCTGGCCGTCGCGGTCGGCTTCGACAAGCACCAGCGCGGCCACTTCAACGCCGAGCCGGAGACCAACGGCGTGGACGACTGGTACGGCGAGCTGGGCATGATGATCACCACCCAGTTCTTCGCCATGAAGATCAACCGCTACCTGCACGAGCACGGCATCGGGCACGACATCCTGGCCAAGGTCGCCGCGAAGGCGTTCCGCAACGGCGCGCTCAACCCCAACGCCTGGCGCCGCCAGGCGTTGAGCGAGGAGGAGATCGTGGGCGCGCGGATGCTCAACTACCCGCTCACGCAGTACATGTTCTGCTCGCCCGACGAGGGCGCCGCCGCGCTGGTGCTGTGCCGCGCCGACCAGGCGCACCGCTACACCGACCGGCCCGTGTACCTGCGCGCCGTGACGCTGCGCACACGCAAGTTCGGCACCTTCGAGGTGTTCAGCCCGTGGGTGGCGCTGGAGGAGGCGGACACCCCGGTGCGGGAGGCCTCGCGCGCCTGCTTCGAGGCGGCGGGCCTGGGACCGGAGGACATCGACCTGGCGCAGATCCAGGACAGCGAGTCCGGGGCGGAGATCATGCACATGGCCGAGAACGGCCTGTGCAAGGACGGCGAGCAGGAGGCGCTCATCCGCGAGGGCGCGACCGAGATCGGCGGCCGGCTGCCGGTCAACACCGACGGCGGCCTGCTGGCCAACGGCGAGCCGATCGGCGCCTCCGGCATGCGGCAGTTCTACGAGACGGTCCTGCAGCTGCGCGGCGACGCCGGTCCCCGGCAGGTGCCCGGCAACCCGCGCGTGGGCTACACGCAGGTCTACGGCGCGCCCGGTGTCGGCGCGTGCGCGCTGCTGACGACGTGAGCGCCACGGTCCCGGCGCGGGCGGCCGGCGGCGGGCCGGCCGCCGCCGAGCGGGTGGCGGGCGGCGTCTGGCAGATCCGCGTGCCCGTGCCGTTCGGCCCCACCGGCGGCACGCTGGTCTACCTGCTGGAGGCGGACGGCGGCCCCGTGCTGGTCGACGCCGGCTGGGACACCCCGGCCGGATGGGAGGCCCTCACCGCCGGCATCACCGCCACGGGACACGACGTCGCCGACGTGCGCGGCGTGGTGGTCACGCACTTCCATCCGGACCACCACGGCATGTCCGGCCGCGTGCGCGAGGCCGCCGGCGCCTGGGTCGCGATGCACCCGGTCGAAGCCGAGATGGTCACGCGCCAGCGCGACGGCGGCGTCGCGGACTTCACCGGCATCGCGGCGGCGTTCTTCGCCGCGGGTGCCCCGGCCGCCTCCTACGACGACGTGCCCGACGCCCTGCCGGTGGCGCTGCCGCCCGCCGCCGTGCCCGACCGGTTGCTGGCGGACGGACAGCTCGCCGACCTCCCCGGGCGCCGCCTGCGGGCGCTGTGGACGCCGGGCCACTCCCCCGGCCACCTGAGCTTCCACCTGGAGGACGCCCGGCTGCTCATGACGGGGGACCACATCCTCCCGCGCATCAGCCCCCACGTCGGCCTGTGGATGCAAGCGGACGACGCCGACCCACTGGGGGACTTCCTCGCCTCGCTGGAGCGGCTGTCCACGCTCGACGTCGACGAGGTCCTGCCCGCCCACGAGCACCGCTTCCCCGGCCTGCGCGAGCGCATCGCCGAGCTGCGGATGCACCACGCCGCGCGCCTCGCCGCCGTCCAGGCGCGCCTCGCGGACAGCCCCGCGACCCTGTGGGAGGTCGCCGAGGCGATGCCGTGGGAGGCGCGCTGGCAGGACGTGCCGGCGGTCATGCGCCACATCGCCCTCGGCGAAGCGGCCTCGCACGTCCGCCACCTCGAGCGCCTCGGCCGTGTCGTCCGGGTGGACAGCGGCGGCCCCACCCGCTTCACGGTGCCGGCCTAACCGGTCTGTGCCCGCGCGCGGCGGCGCTCGCCCGCGTGTGTGCGGTCGCGCTCGCCCGCGCGTGTGCGGTCGCGCTCGCCCGCGTGTCCGCGGTCGGCGTGGGAACCGGACCCCTCCTCGCTCCTCGCCCGGCTGATATCGCGGTGTCGGGCGTCGGCGGCCAGGTTGCGGCCGCGCGTGCGTGATGCCGCGAGCCGGGCTCGTCCTCGTCGGTCTCCGGTTCCCACGCCGACCGCCACCCCGCCCGCCTGTTGGCGGTGTGTGGGCGGGCTTCGCGCCCCACCTGGCGGGTGGGGTGGCGGATCAGCCGGTATGCGCGAGCGCGAGGGCTGGGTTCTCTATGTTGTTGTCAAGGTGCAGTGGTTCCGGTGGTGCGGGTGCTTCCGGTGGTGCGTGGCCGGGTGCCGGGGGTGGCCCGGCGGTGTAGCGGCCGTGTTCTTGCCGGACTTGCCAGCCGTGTTGGTGGATGTGGCTGTGGCAGCGCCAGCAGACCAGGACGAGGTTGTCCAGGTCTGCTGGCGCTGCCACAGCCACATCCACCAGCACGGCTGGCACGTCCGGCAAGAACACGGCCGCTACACCGCCGGGCCACCCCCGGCCGACGGCCCCGCACCACCGGAACCACTGCACCTTGACAACAACATAGAGAAACCAGCGCTCGCCCATACCGGCTGACCCGCCACCCCACCCGCCAGGTGGGGCGCGAAGCCCGCCCACACACCGCCAACAGGCGGGCGGGGTGGCGGT
>DATMKC010000085.1:0-5020 GCA_035553555.1 Egibacteraceae bacterium
GCCGTCGCCCAGCGCCACCACGCGGCCGCTGCGGCGCGGGTCCAGGCGGTAGCGCACCAGGCGGCCGCCGCGCACCTCCCCCGGCGTGCCGGGCGGCGCGGCGAACATCGTCTCCAGCCGCAGCGCCTCGTTGAGGTCGCCGGTCACCTGCAGCTCGCCGGCCAGGAACAGGTCCAGGCCGGACAGGTCGCCGCGCACGATCGCCAGCCACGACTCCGCGTCGGTGCGCAACCAGGCGTGCACCCGGTCGTCGGCGCCGCGCCAGATCGCGCAGCGGCCGTCCCCGGTCGCCACGGTCCACGCGCCCGCGCCCTGGATCTCCAAGCCGTAGCGCCGCGGGGATGGATGGCTGTGGTTGGGCAGGAAGCGCTCGGGAAGCGCGCGCACGCTGTCGGCGACCGCCTCGGAAAGAGCCGAGGGGGCCGTCGCAGCCCTCCGATACGCTGCGCCCAATGCCTGCTCCGAACGCGTCTGCCGAACCCCCCACCTCAGACATCGGCGCCCTGCTGTCCGGCCTGAACGCCGAGCAGCGCGCCGCCGCCGAGGCGGTGCGTGGAGCAGTCTGCATCCTTGCGGGCGCGGGGACGGGCAAGACGCGCACGATCACGCACCGCATCGCCGCGCAGATCGTCTCGCAGACGGCCCGTCCCGACCAGGTCCTCGCCGTGACGTTCACGGAGAAGGCCGCCGGCGAGCTGCGCGCCCGCCTGGCCGCCCTGGAGGTCCCCGGGCCGGTCCGCGCCGCCACGTTCCATGCCGCCGCGTGGGCGCAGCTGCGCTTCTTCTGGCGCCGTGTGTCCGACCAGCCGCTGCCGGAGGTGCTGCCGTCCAAGCTGCCGCTGCTGGGCCGCGCGGCGCTGAAGCTGCGCGCCGAGGCGCGCGACCTGGCCAGCGAGATCGAGTGGGCCAAGGCGCGCGGCGTGGAGCCGGAGGGCTACTGGGCCGCCGCCGTGGGCCGGGACCTGCCCGTGCCCGCCGACGTCATGGCCGACGTGTACGCCGGCTACGAGCGGGCCAAAGCCGAGCAGCACGCCATCGACTACGAGGACATGATCCTGCGCACCGCCGTGCTGCTGGAGTCCGACGCCGAGGCCGCCGAGGTGGTGCGCGACCGCTACCGCTTCCTCACCGTGGACGAGTTCCAGGACGTCAATCCGGCGCAGTGGCGGCTGCTGCGCGCCTGGCTGGGCGACTCCGACGAGCTGTGCGTGGTCGGCGACGACGACCAGTCCATCTACGGCTTCACGGGCGCCACGCCCGAGTACCTGCTCACGTTCACGAAGCGCTTCCCCACCGCGCGCCAGTTCCGGCTGTCGCGCAACTACCGCTCCACCCCGCAGATCCTGGACCTGGCCAACGGCGTGCTGGGGCGGCGCTCCGCCGGCCGGCGCCTGGTGGCGGCCGGGCTGCCCGGACCGGCGCCGCGCCTGGAGGAGTTCGCCACGGGCGAGGACGAGGTGCGCGGCGTGACCGACGCCGTGGCGGGCCTCGTCGGCGGCGGCGTGCGCCCGGGCGAGATCGCCATTTGCTTCCGCGTGAACCGCCAGTCCGAGCCGTTCGAGTCGGCGCTGCGCGACGCCGGCATCCCCTACGTCGTGCGCGGCGAGGGCTTCTTCGCCCAGCCGGAGGTGCGCCAGGCGGTGCGGGCGCTTCGGGTCGCGGCGGAGCAGGCCGCCGCGCCGCCGGCGCGCGGCGCGGTGCCCCCGGTGGGCGGCGCGGCGCCGGCGCGCCCGCCGCGCCTGGACCGCGAGGTGGAGCGGGTGCTGCGCGAGGCGCTGGCGTTCCACCCCAAACGCGAGCCGTCGGGGCGGGCCGCCAAGGAGCGCTGGCGCAACCTCACCACGCTGCTGGAGCTGGCGCGGGCACGCGCCCAGGCCGGCGCGGCGACCGGCCTGGCGGCCTGGGTGGCCGAGCTGGAGGAGCGCGCAGCCGCGGGACACGACACCGCCGACGACAACGGCGCGGTCACGCTGGTCACCCTGCACAAGGCCAAGGGGCTGGAGTTCGACGCGGTGTTCCTGGTCGGCGTGGAGGAGGGCCTGCTGCCCATCGGCCACGCCAAGGACGACGGCTCGATCGCCGAGGAGCGCCGCCTGCTGTACGTGGGCGTCACGCGGGCCAGGCGGCACCTGTGGATCTCCTGGGCACGCAGCCGTCCCGGCTCGGGCGGCGGGCCGTCGCGGCGGCGCCCCTCACGTTTCCTTCACTGGCTGAGGCGTCGCGCATAGGCTTTGCAGCCATGCACGCCAACGCCGAGGCGCATGCCGCCGCGGGACGCCACGTCGAGACGCCGGCCGGCCGGGTCTTTGTCCGTGAGGACGGCGCGGCCAACGGCGGCACGCCGGTGGTCCTGCTGCACGGCGTGCCCGTGTCCAGCTACGTGTGGCGGCCGGTGCTGCCGCTGCTGGCGGGCGCGGGCCTGCACGCCGTGGCCCCGGACTTCCCCGGCCTCGGCCTGTCCGACCGGCCGGACCCGGACGACTTCGACTACTCCTTCCAGGGCCTGCACGTCGCGCTGGAGCAGACCCTGGACGCCCTGGGCATCGCGCGCGCGCACCTGGTGGTGCACGACATCGGCGGGCCGATCGGCTTCCTGCTGGCCGCGCGGGCACCCGAACGGATCGCCAGCCTCACCGTGCTGAACACCTGGGTGGACCTGGACACGCACCGCAAGCCGTGGCCGATGTGGCTGTTCACCAAGCCGGGCGTCGACAAGGCCACGGTGGCGGCCATGACCGCGCCGACGGCGTGGGCGCTCCTGCAGCAGGTGGGCGTGAAGCGCCTGCGCGCCATCGGCCTGGGCGACGCCGCGGCGATCGTGGACCTGCTGCGCCACGCCGACGGCGGGCGCGCCTTCCTGGCGATCATGCGCGGCTTCGAGCAGTCCCCCGCCGTGCGCAGGGAGCTGGAGGAGGCGCTGGCGCGGCGGGCCTACCCGGCCGCCGTGGTGTGGGGCCGTCACGACCCGGCCATCGGCGCCGCCCGCGCCGCACACCTGGCCGGCCTGCTGCACTGCGGCGAGCCGGCGTTCCTGGACGCCAAGCACTTCCTGATGCTGGACCAGCCGGCCGCCGTCGCCGACGCCATCGCGCGCACCGCGCACGCCGCCGCGTGAGCCCCCTGCCGGACCGGCCGGGCGACGTGGCCGTCGCCGTGGACGTGGTGGTGCTGAGCCTCGCCGGCGAGCGCGCCGAGCCGGTGTTCCTGGCCCAGCCGCGCCGGCGCGACCCGTACCACGGCGACTGGTCGCTGCCCGGCGGCATCGTGCGCGAGCGGGAGGACCTGGAGGCGGCCGTGCGCCGGGCGCTGGCGCGCGCGACCGCCCTGGAGCGCGTGCGCCACCTGGAGCAGCTCGGCACGTTCGGCGATCCGGCACGCGACCCGAGGGGAAGGGTGGTGTCCGTGAGCTACCTGGCCCTGCTGCCCGAGCCCGGCCCGGCGGGCGCCGGGGCGGGCTGGCTGCCCGCGACCGCGCCGCCGCCGCTGGCGTTCGACCACGCCGAGATCCTGGCCGCGGCGCTGGAGCGGCTGCGCGGCAAGCTGTCCTACTCCACCGTGGCCTACGGGCTGGTGGGCGACGAGTTCACGCTGAGCGAGCTGCAGGCGGTGTACGAGGCGGTGCTGGGCGAGGAGCTGGACAAGCGCAACTTCCGCAAGAAGGTGCTGGCGCTGGGCGTGCTGGAGGAGGCCGAGGGCATGCGCCGGGGCGCGCACCGGCCCGCGCGGCTGTACCGCTTCCGCCACCGCGAGCTGGTGCTGTTCGACGACGTGGTGACCCGCGCGGGGACGGCGCTGTGAGCGGCTACGGCGCCACCAGCGCCCTGCTCACCGACCTGTACGAGCTCACCATGATGGCCGGCTACTTCGACGCGGGCCGCCACCGCGAGCAGGCGACGTTCGACCTGTTCTTCCGCCGGCCGCCGGACGGCGTCGACGTGGTCGTCGCCTGCGGCCTGGACCCGGCGCTGGAGTACCTGGCCCAGTTGCGCTTCACCGACGCCGAGCTGGCCTACCTGCGCGGCCTGGAGCTGTTCTCACCCGCGTTCCTGGACTGCCTGCGCGAGCTTCGCTTCACCGGTGAGGTGTGGGCGATGCCGGAGGGCACGCCGGTGTTCCCCGACGAGCCGCTGCTGCGCGTGAGCGGCCCGCTGCTCGAGGCGCAACTGGTCGAGACCGCGCTGCTCAACCGCGTGTGCTACGCGACCCTGGTGGCGTCCGTGGCCGCCCAAGTGGTGGACGCGGCCGGCGGCAAGGACGTGCTGGAGTTCGGCACGCGCCGGGCGCACGGCCCGGACGGCGCGCTCACCGGCTCGCGCGCCGCCGTGATCGGCGGCTGCGGGGCCACCTCCAACACGGAGGCGGGGATGCGCTTCGGCGTGCCGGTGTCGGGCACGCAGGCGCACGCCTGGATCATGTCGTTCCCGTCGGAGCTGGACGCGTTCCGCTGCTACGCCGAGACGTTCCCGGACTCCACCGTCCTGCTGGTGGACACCTACGACACCCTGGGCATCGGCGTGCCCAACGCGATCACCGTGGCGCGCGAGCTCGCCGAGCGCGGCCACCGACTGCGCGGCATCCGCCTGGACTCCGGCGACCTGCTGGAGCTGTCGCGCGCGGCCCGCGCGCTGCTGGACGAGGCCGGCCTGGCCGACGTGCGCATCCTGGCCTCCGGTGACCTGGACGCCGAGCGCGTGCGCGCGCTGGAGGCGGCCGGCGCGCCCATCGACGGCTACGGGGTGGGCACCGCACTGCTGACCGCCAAGCGCGACCCGGCGCTGTCAGGGGTGTACAAGCTGGCCGAGGTCGGCGGCGAGGCGGTGCTGAAGATCTCCAGCGACGAGGCCAAGACCACCAGCCCCGGGCGCAAGCAGGTGTGGCGCGACGGCGGCGGCGACGTGATCGGCCTGGAGGGCGAGGACCACCCTGGCCGGCCGCTGCTGACCAACGTCATGCACGGCGGGCAGCGGCTGCGTCACCCCGAGCCCGTCATGCGCCTCCGCGAGGGCAGCATGGCCGAGGT
>DATMKC010000086.1:0-3707 GCA_035553555.1 Egibacteraceae bacterium
GGATCAGCAAGGCCTACGACGGCCAGGGCACGATCGTCTACGCGGACGGGACCGTCGTCTGGCTGACCGATGTCGGCTGGAAGCAGGACGTCGGTGTGATGCGGGGCAAGGCGTCGGGGCAGAAGGGCAAGAAGACCGACGAGCTGTTCGTGCTTCAGACGCGGTTCGGCGTGGGCGACCCCAACTGTCTCACCAAGCGGGACAACCTGCCACCGCCGATGGGGACGGGCCCGAAGCAGCTCGGCCAGGGCGGGACCGCGTTCGCCCATGCCGGGTGGTACGGCGTGTTCCCGTTCGGCGGCCAGCAGAACCCCAACGACCTGCCCTTCCTGTGCAAGGACGACGTCAATCCGGTCTGCCTCTACAACTCCAAGAAGTGAGAGGGGAGTCGACATGTTGCGCAAGGGGATGGTGATCGGAGTCGGCGCGGCCGTCGTGTTGACCCTGCTGGCGCCGCCCGCGGTCGCGAACAAAGCACAGCCCAAGCAGCCGCACAACGAGGTGCCGAACCCTCTGCCGGCCAAGGACGTCGGTCTGCTCGACGGTGAGGTGAAGGTGGGCAAGGCGCGGGATGGCTGCAGCAACGACGGGAAGGGCAACGTGACGGGCGGCGGTCTGGGACTGCCTGGCGTGACCACGCCGAAGAACGCCTACTACCAGTTCACGGGGAGCGTGACGTCGCTCGTCAACCGCGACATGGCGCTCACAGAGGTGTGCGGACGGCTGACGAAGCAGCACAGCGCGGTCGGCAACGGGCTCGGCGCGGCGTGTGGGGCCTCCAAGGGCTGGGACGGCAAGGGGAAGGTGTCCTGGGAGGGGCTTCCCGGCAAGCAGAGCCTGTGGCTGCAAGACGTGGGCTGGAAGTTCACCGTCGGCGGGTTGATCTTCGTCACCGGCAAGGTGGTCGCCGCCGGCTCGTCGGCTGAGGCGAAGACCAAGCAGTCTCAGGACCACTTGCTCGCGCTGCTCTTGGCTCAGGGTGGCGCCGAGTGCTTCAACAAGCGGGATGCCGTGCCGCCCCCCGCAGGCACCGGGGAGAAGCAGGAAGGCGTCGGGGCGACACGCTTCACCATCATCGGGATCTATGGGGTGCTCAACGGTCCGCCGCCAGACCGCAACGCTGGCTTCCAGTGCAAGTTCGGACCCGAGCACGGCTGCCTCAACCGGCCGAAGAAGCAGGGGGGCAGCGGCTGATCGCGCAGGCCCAGAACGTCTCACCCGCCGAATCAGTTTTCCACGGCATTGAAGGGTGGTGCGGGCTCGCGTTCGGCTGCTTCGCGGCGGTGGCGGGCCCACAGGAGGAGCGGGACCGCCAGGGTGAACCCGTGCGCCAGCACGAGGAGGGGTATCTGCACGAAGCCGGTCAGCGCGGAGGCGCTCGCGTCGGCGAGGCGGGCGTCGCTGGCGTCCTCCAACAGGGCGCCGGCCCAGTGGGCGGCGAAGACGAGCGGCACGGCGGTCAGCCCGGCACGGAGGCGCTCGCGCGGGCTGTCGCCGGCGAGCGTCACGGTGAGTGCCACGGCCAGGGCCAGTGACACGGTGCGGACGAGCATCCCCCATTCGCTGTCCGGCTCGGCGAACTGGATAGTCCGGTAGGGAAGGAGCGCCGTGGCGCGCTGCACGAGGTGCAGGACGCTGTCGACGCCACGGCTGTAGAGCGATCCCAGCGCAGTGGCCTGCAGAAGCAGGCCCATCACCCCCGCGGTGGCCACGAACCACCCCGCCTGCCGCCAGTGGGGCCCGGACGGTCGGCCGCTCGCCCAGGCCAGCCAGGCGAGCCACATGCCGATCACCGCGGCCACTGCCACGCCCTGCCAGAGCCACACGTGCGCCAGGTCGAACAGCTCGTGATGGTGCACCCCCACCCACGCGAGGCTCAGCAGGCGAAGCCAGTTGAGCGCGAGCAGCGCCACCGTTCCCGCCACGAGCCCCGCAACGCGCTTCGCCCAGGGGATCGACGGCGTCGCAAGCACCGCGACGGCGAACAAGCCGACGACGGTGATGGCGGTGCACTCCTCGACGATGCGGTAGGAGAACGCGGCGCCGCCGTGCGTGAAAGTGAGCAGCCCTCCCTCGCCTGGGGTCGCCCTGAGCCCGAGCAATCCGACCGATGACGCCACCCACCGCCACGTCACGGTGACCAGGCCGGTGCGCACGGGCGTGATCGCGCTGAGCGCCACGATCACGCCGATGGCGGCCATAGCCAGTCGCCAGGCGAACTCGTTCGCGCCGCTGCTTCTCACCGCCGCTTGGGCAGCAGGCCCCTCCCCCATGGCGCCCCCGTCGGTTCGGAGCCTCACGGTTCCCACGGGCAAGCATGGCCCATGGCCCTCCTGCGGTCAACGCCCGCACTCCACCGCACAATCGGGTTCCGCACGTTTGTCCCCGAACCAGACGCCGCCGTACAGTCCACCGCGGTCGGTGGGGTGCGGGTCCCACCCACGGCATGACGGGAGCGGGTCATGGTGCGGAGCAGTGTGCGAATCGCCCGGGTGATCGCGGTGCTGGTGGCCGTGGTGCTTTCGCTGTCGGGGCTCGGCGCGGCCCCCGCGGCCGCCCATCACGACTTTAGCTGCGCCTTTCACGATGAGACCGAGTTCAAGAACCTCCCCCCGGGTTGCCGCAACTTCCTCATTGATCCCGGCGTAGGCAACTCCCTCACCCGAGCCAAGTTGATGGCGCATCCGGAGCTGTACGCCAAGCAGGGCATCAACGAGCAGTTCCTGTGGCACGCCCGTGAGACCGTCCGCCACGTCGGCAAGGACGAGACGGTGTCGTGGAACCGCTGCGCCTACGTGCCTGGCGCCGGCAACGCGTGCGACCCCGGCAGCGTGTTGTCGTCCATCACCACGATCGGCAGGCAGTTCGGTGGGGCCGTCACGCTCACCGTTCTCGAGCACGCCGGCATGTTCATCGGCCTGGCGTGCGGCAACGTCCGTGACGACGTGCCGCCGCCCGAGATGCCGACTCCAGGCATCGCGGGATCGAAGTTCCTGGATCGTGACCGCGACGGCGGCTGGGACGGCGACGAGCCCGGCTTGGGCGGCTGGCGGATCGACCTCCATCTGGTCGAGTCCTTCGTCGGCGGGTTCGCTCCCGGCAAGGTTCGGGAGACCACGACGGCTTCCGACGGCGGCTACCTGTTCCGGCTGGACGGCCTGCCGCCGGGGCGCTACCGCGTGACGGAGGAGTCCCGGCCGGGCTGGGCGCAGACGCGCCAGCCCGCGGACGTGACCGTGCCCTTCGGCATCGGCAACGACGTGGTGAAGGGCAACGACTTCGGCAACGTCGAGACCCGTGCGGACGTGGTGAAGGCCTCCTTCGAGTTGATCGATCCGCCCCTTGAACTTCGGGCGGACCAGCCGACCGAGCTGCTGGTGCGCGCCACCCTGCGCAACGACGGTCCGGCCGACATCGTCGACGTGACCGACACGCTGACCGTCGGCGGCCTCGAGGACTGCGCGATCCTGCCGCGGCGGCAGACCGTCACTCGCCGGCTGGTGGAGGGGCAGGTCGTTGTGGTCGACCTGGCCGTGACGGTGACTTGCGGCGACCCCAGCTTCCATCCGTTCGACTTCGCCAATGACCTCGCCGTCGCGACGCCGGGCGTCACCGATCCCGACCCTGGCGACAACCACCGCGAGTTCACGCACACCATCCCGGTCATCGACCTCGCCGACATCTCGGTGGACGAGGTCGTCCTGGAC
>DATMKC010000087.1:0-2051 GCA_035553555.1 Egibacteraceae bacterium
TCGGTCGGGCGGCTGCGCACCTTCACCGGCTCCGCGGGGAACACGCGCGGCGGCTTGCGCGACGGCACGGACACGTCGGCCGGCCCCGCCCAGTCGCCCAGCACGTCGCAGACCGCGTCGACCAGCTCGGCGTGCGTGAAGTTGCCGGCGGCGGCCACCACGATGTTGCGCGGCGCGTACTTGCGCCGGTAGTAGCCGTGCACCTGCCCGCGCTTCATGTTCGTGATCGTGTCCAGGTCGCCCAGGATCTCGCGGCCCAGCGGGTGCGGCCCGAACCACGCCTCGCTGAACGCGCTGTGCACCAGGTCGTCCGGCGTGTCGTAGTGCATGCGGATCTCTTCCAGCACCACGTTGCGCTCGGCGTCCACGTCCTCGGCGCGGATGAGCGCCGAGGTGATCATGTCGCCGAGCACGTCCACCGCCAGGCGCAGGTCGCGGTCCAGGCAGCGCGCGTAGAAGCAGGTGTACTCCTTGGAGGTGAACGCGTTGAGGTCGCCGCCCACCGCGTCGATCTCCTCGGCGATTTGCTGCGCCGTGCGCCGCGCCGTGCCCTTGAACAGCAGGTGCTCCAGGAAGTGGCTGGCGCCGGCCACCGGGTCACGCTCGTCGCGCGACCCGGCGTCCACCCAGAAGCCCACCGTGGCCGAGCGCATGTCCGGCATGTGCTCGGACACGATGCGCAGCCCGCTGGGCAGGGTGGTCAGGGCCACGCCCTCGGTGATCTCCGAGGGCGTGGGCAGACGGCGCTTGGCCATGCGGCTCAGCCGCGGCGGCGCACGCGGCGCCGGCCTTCGCCTTCACCCTCGCCGCCGGCCCCTTCACCGGCGTCTGGGGCACCAGCCTCCGGGGCCGGTGCGGCGTCGGTGGCGGCGTCGCTGCGCTCGCGGATGCGCTCGCGCTGACCCTCGGGGGCCGGCGTGTCCGTGCGCGGCCGGCGCTCGCCGCGGTCACGGCCGCCACGCTCGCCACGGCCACCGCGGTCACCGCGGTCGCCGCGCGGCGCGCGGTCGCCCGCACGCTCCTGACGAGCTTCGCCCGCCGGCGCCTCCGTGCCCGGCTTGGTGCCGACGCGGTCGAGCTCGCCGCCGTCCGGCCCCTCGACCGGCTTCAGCGAGAACTTGCGGCCGTCCTTGACCTCGGCCACCTCGACCCAGATCTTGTCGCCGACCGAGACCGCCTCGTCCGCGTGCTGCAGGCGCTTGCCGCCACCCAGCTTCGAGATGTGCAGCAGGCCGTCGCTGCCCGGCGTGAGGGACATGAAGGCGCCGAAGTCGGCGGTCTTCACGACCGTCGCGTAGTAGCGCTCGCCCTCCTTGGGCACCACCGGGTTGGCGATCGCGCGGATGCGGTCCAGCGCCATCTGCGCCTTCTCGCCGTCCGCCGAGTAGATGTGCACCACGCCGCGGCCATCGACCTCGTCGATGTTGATGTCGGCGCCGGTCTCGTCGGTGATCTCGCGGATGATCTTGCCCTTCGGACCGATCACCTCGCCGATCTTGTCCTGCGGGATGTACTCCGTGAGCACCCGCGGGGCGCTCGGGCGCATCTCCGCGCGCGGCTCGGCGATGCACTCCGTGATGACGTCCAGGATCGCCAGGCGGGCCTCCTTGGCCTGCGTCAGCGCGCCGGCCAACACGTCGGCCGGGATGCCGGACAGCTTGGTGTCAAGCTGGAGCGCCGTCACGAAGTCCTGCGTGCCGGCGACCTTGAAGTCCATGTCGCCGAACGCGTCCTCCGCGCCCAGGATGTCCGTCAGGGTCGTGTACTTGCCGTCCTCGCTGACCAGGCCCATCGCGATGCCGGCCACCGGCGCCTTGATCGGCACACCGGCGTCCATCAGCGACAGCGTGGACGCGCACACGGAGGCCATGGAGGTGGAGCCGTTGGAGCTCAGCACCTCCGACACCAGGCGCAGCGTGTAGGGGAACTCCTCGCCGCTGGGGATCACCGGCAGCAGCGCGCGCTCGGCGAGCGCGCCGTGGCCGATCTCGCGACGCTTGGGGCCGCGCATGAATCCGGTCTCGCCCGTGGAGAACGGCGGGAAGTTGTAG
>DATMKC010000088.1:0-3461 GCA_035553555.1 Egibacteraceae bacterium
CCCTGGAGCTGCTGATCGCCGGGCCGGCCGAGGGCGACCCGAAGGACGCGCGCCCCGCGCTGCCGCTGTCGACCACCATCGCGGCCTTCGCCGTGGATGGCGACACCGCCGTGGTGGAGCTGTCCCAGGAGGCGGTCAGCGACGCGGGCACGGTGATCGCCTCGCCGGAGCACGAGCTGCTTGCCATGGCCGCCGTGGCCAACACCCTGACGGAGTTCCCGGCCATCGACCACGTGCGGCTGTCGGTGAGCGGCGCGGGCCGCGAGTTCTGGGGCGGCTGGGGCCTGCCGGAGCTGCTCAACCGGGACGAGGCGGTGATCGGCGTGCCCCGTGAGGGCGATCCGCTGCCCCCGTTGGAGCGCTTCGCCGTCGAGGCCCAGCGGGTCGGCAGCGCCGCCGCCGGCGCGGTGGCCATCGGCGACGTGCGCACCCATGACCGCATCGGCTTCGTCCGCGTGACCGTGGAGCTCGGCGACCCGGGCGGGGAGGCCCCGGCGCGCGGCGTGCCACCCACGTCGGCCCGGCTGGAAGGCGACCGGCTGGTGCTGCAGATCGACGACGTCGTCTCCAGCGCGGCCAATCCGGCGCCGGGCCAGCGCCTGGCGCTGGAGGGGCTGCCGTTCGACGCCCTGGAGGCGGAGGCCGGCGTGCTGCCCGGCCCCGCGCGCTTCGCCTTGCCGACGGGCCCGCGCCCGTTCTGGCTGCACACCCTGACCAGTCCCACACGCGTCGTGCTGGACGTGCGGAAGTGAACCTGACATGAGCGACGAGACCCCCACCCCTGACGCGCCCGCGGGCGCGGTGGACGCCCCCGACGAGGTGACCGCCCAGACCGGGCGGCTGCGCGTCGAGCCCATCGAGATCGAGGAGGAGCTGCAGCGCAGCTACCTCGACTATGCGATGAGCGTCATCGTCGGCCGTGCGCTGCCGGCCGTGCGCGACGGCCTCAAGCCGGTGCACCGCCGGATCCTGTTCGCGATGTTCGAAGGCGGCATGCGCGCGGGCACGCAGCACCGCAAGTCGGCGGCCGCCGTCGGCGACGTGATGAAGAAGTACCACCCGCACGGCGACTCGGCGATCTACGACGCGCTGGTGCGCATGGCCCAGCCGTGGGCGATCCGCTACCCGCTGATCGAAGGCCACGGCAACTTCGGCTCCGTGGACGGCGACCCGGCCGCGGCCATGCGCTACACCGAGGCGCGCCTGTCGCCGCTGGCGATGGAGCTGCTGCGCGACATCGACGAGGAGACGGTCGACTTCGTCGAGAACTACGACGGCCAGGAGTCCGAGCCGACGGTCCTGCCGTCGCGCTTCCCCAACCTGCTGGTCAACGGCAGCTCCGGCATCGCCGTGGGCATGGCGACCAACATCCCGCCGCACAACCTGGTGGAGATCTCCGACGCGGTCATCGCCACGATGGCCAACCCCGAGATCACGCTGGACGAGCTCATGGAGATCGTGCCCGGCCCCGACTTCCCGACGGGTGCGCTGATCATGGGCACGCAGGGCATCCGCGACGCCTACGAGC
This sequence comes from Egibacteraceae bacterium, assembly GCA_035553555.1. GTDB lineage: Bacteria > Actinomycetota > Nitriliruptoria > Euzebyales > Egibacteraceae > DATMKC01. The sequence continues at coordinate 1,529 of DATMKC010000088.1, forward strand.
GCGGCCGCGGCTCCATCCGCATGCGCGCGGTGAGCGAGGTCGAGGAGGACGACAAGGGCGTCCGCATCGTCGTGACCGAGCTGCCGTACCAGGTCAACAAGGCGAACCTGGCGATGAAGATCGCCGACCTGGTGCGCGAGAAGCGGGTCGTGGGCATCCGCGACCTGCGCGACGAGTCCAACCGCAAGGGCACCCGGCTGGTCATCGAGCTGAAGCGCGACGCCAACCCGCAGGTCATCCTGAACCAGCTCTACAAGATGACGCAGCTCCAAGACACCTTCGGCGTGATCAACCTGTCGCTGGTGGACGGCGTCCCGCGCACGCTGCCGCTCAAGGACACGATCACCCACTACATCGCCCACCAGGTCGAGATCATCACCCGCCGGACGCGCTACCGCCTGCGAAAGGCGCAGGAGCGGGCACACGTCCTGGAGGGCCTGATCGTCGCCCTGGACCACGTCGACGAGGTGATCGCGCTGATCCGCGCGGCCGAGTCCGCCGAGGCGGCGCTGGGCCAGCTCCAGGAGCGCTACGGCCTGTCGGAGATCCAGGCGCGGGCGATCCTGGACATGCAGTTGCGGCGCCTGGCCGGCCTGGAGCGCCAGAAGATCCTGGACGAGTACGCCGAGCTGCAGCGGCTGATCGCCGAGCTGCAGGGGATCCTGGACGACCCCGCCAAGGTGCGCGCCATCATCAGCGACGAGCTGACCGAGCTGCGCGACAAGTTCGGCGACGCCCGCCGGACCAAGATCGTCCCGGCCGACGGCGAGTTCGACATGGAGGACCTGATCGCCGAGGAGGACGTGGTCGTCACGCTCACCAAGGCGGGCTACGTCAAGCGCGTGAAGGTCAGCGAGTACCGCACGCAGAAGCGCGGCGGCAAGGGCGTGTCCGGCGCCTCGCTGCGCGAGGACGACATCGTCCGCGACCTGTTCGTCACCACCACGCACCACTGGCTGCTGTTCTTCACCAACCAGGGCCGCGTGTACCGCGTGAAGGCCTGGCAGATCCCGGAGAAGCAGCGCGCCGCGCGCGGCACCTACGTGGCCAACGTGGAAGGCCTGGCGCTGCAGCCGGACGAGACCATCGCGGCGGTGGTGGACCTCAAGGACTTCGAGGGCGACCGCTACCTGGTCTTCGCCACCCGCAAGGGCATCGTGAAGCGCACGGCGCTCAAGGAGTACGACTCGCCGCGCAGCGTGCTGATCGCGATCAACCTGCGCGAGGGCGACGAGCTCATCGGCGTGACGGTCACCAGCGGCAGCGACGAGCTGATCCTGGTGTCGCGCAAGGCCATGTCGATCCGCTTTCCGGAGACCGACGCCCGGCCGATGGGCCGCGACACCAGCGGCGTGATCGGCATGGACTTGCGCGCCGACGACGAGGTCCTGTCCATGACCAAGTGCGTGGCCGACGGGCAGCTGCTGGTGGTCACGGAGGAGGGCTACGGCAAGCGCACGCCGCTGGAGCGCTACCCCGCCCAGAAGCGCGGCGGCAAGGGCGTGAAGACGGCGCACCTCACCGAGGAGCGCGGCGGCCTGGTCGGCGCCCTCGTGGCCGCCTACGAGCAGGAGATCTTCGTGGTCACCGACACCGGGACCATCATCCGCATGGACGTCAAGGACATCCGGCCCACCGGCCGGTCGACACAGGGCGTGCGTGTCATGAAGCCCTCCGAGGGCGCCAAGGTCGCCTCGATCGCGCCCGTGATGGAAGGGCAGGATCTGGTCGCCGAGGAGTAGGAGGGCGCACGACAATGGTGTGACGGCGCCTTGGGGTCCGCTACAGTGCCCCGGCATGCCGCATGACGTCCCCGAGACGGCAGCAGGAGAGCGCGTGAGCGAAGCGGAACCGGGAGGCCAGCGTCCTCAAGGCGGCGAGCGGCGCCGACCGTCCGGATCCGTCCCTCCCGCCCGTCGCAACAACGACCGCC